>JBEAQI010000326.1:0-2502 GCA_041163965.1 Verrucomicrobiota bacterium
AAGGCAGGCATTGATGAGCAGGGGATTGCAGTTGCGCACATCCCCTTCAAAGACGGCGGTGAAGTCGGTGACTTCTGCTTCCGCGGCCAGTTCCGGGCGCAGGCCTTTGACGCCGAGGTCACGGGCGGTGGAGAGCCCTGTCGGGGTGAGATGATGGTCCGCGGTCCAATAGCCTTCGTATTCTTTGGCAAACCCCGCATAAGCCTGCAGGCACAGATAATGGTCGAAGGCCCTTTCCAATAGACGGCGGGCGCCTTCCGCGCACAAGGGATTTTGCGAGCGGTAGAGGTAGTAGGTACGGTTCCCATTGAGGACCATTCCGTAGCGGTCGATCATGAACAGCTGGTTGCGCAGGTGATCCCGGACGGGATCCAGTAACCCGTGGGCGAGGAGCCCCAGATTGATGAAAAAGGTATCCCACGCGTACATTTCGCTGAAGGCCGCTTCCGATCCCCCGGGGGTCAGGTAGGGATGCGGCAGAAAGAGGAGCGTGTCGCGGGCCCCGACCGATTCCGGGACCTCGTCCGCTGATTTCGCGTCCGGGTCCCCGGGAAGGATGACGTCCCGCAGGTGGCGGATTTCGTGTTCTCCGGCCTGGCGCCGGCTGAGTAGCCAGCTGTCCTTGATTTGACGGTCGAGGGTGGCCCATTCATGGCGTTCCTCGGCGCTAAAGGGGGGATAAGAGTTCATACGACGGTCGGTTCGACCCTGAAAGCTCTTGGGGTGCGGTGGGAGGCTCGGCAAGGCGGGCCGGATTTTCCGGTAAGATGCATCCGATTCTTTTGCTTATGGAGGGGGTACCGCCTTGAGGAGCACTTCGCGGTAATCCGGTCGGTCCCTCCAATCGGGCAGCCACGGCGCGTAGGCCGGATGATCCCACCAGCTGAGTGATTCCGATTCGCCCGGGAGAACGGTTCCTTCCGGGTAATCCTTTCCGGCCACACTGGCATCGACGCTTTGGCGCCATGCGTCGAAGGCGCTCTTCAGCAGCTTGAATTGCTCGGGCTCGGCATCCGAGCAGTCGTGTTCCTCCGCGGGGTCATTTTCCAAGTCAAATAGGGCCCATGCCTGTGGGTCCTGTTGGAGGCGGATCAGTTTGAAGCGCCCGTCTATGAAGGCGGCTTGGTCCCGAAACAGGAATCCGAGGGGGCGCGATCGGGCGGTTTGCCCTGACCAGATGGCCTCCCGCAGGCTGATACCGTCTATCGGCTGGATGAAACGGTCCACGGGGAGGTCGAGAATGTCCGCGAGGGTCGGGAAAATATCAAAGGTGGCCGCAGGGAAAGCGGTAGAGCCTGGCTGGATGTGCCCCGGCCATTCGATAATGGCGGGGACGCGTAGACCGCCTTCCCAGAGAGAGGCTTTGAAGCCGCGCAGGCCGCCAGTGGTACCGCCCGCAAGATCCGGCAGGCCGCCATTGTCGCTGCAGAACCAGAGGATGGTGTTTTTCGCGAGGTCCCAGTCGCGCAGTGCCTGGCGCAGATTTCCCAGCTCCCGGTCGAAGGCGACCAGCTCGCCGTAGTGGTGCTGGCTCTCCTCATCGAGGTCCGCAAACGATTCCCGGTCGCGGCTGGTGGCCAGAAAGGGTTTGTGCGGGGCACTGACCCAAAGCACCAGAAAAAAGGGGCGGTGAGCCGCGGCCATGGACTCAATGAACTTCAGGGCGTGGGAAAAGACCGCCGCGGAGGCTTCACCGGTGGCCATTTCGAAGGTTCCGGCGTTGCTTAGAATTGGGTCAAAATCAAAATAATTAGTGGATGAGATCCAATGCTCGAATCCGAATTCACCCGGGTGGTGCGAGTCGGTGCCGAGAATGGGGACCCCCGGGCCACGGAGGCCGTCAAGATGCCACTTTCCCATATGTGCGGTCGCATATCCGGCGGAGCGCATGGCCTGGGCAATGGTGCGTTCCTGCAAGCGAAGCGGCAAGCCGTGCAGGAAGACACCGGTACGGAATGGGGAGCGCCCGGTTAAGATGCTGGCGCGGGTTGGCGAGCAGACCGGAGCGGCGGCATAGAAGCGGTCAAATCGCATGCCGTTGGCGGCCATGGCATCAAGGTGGGGAGTGGCAAGGTGCGGATGTCCATTGTAACCCGTTTCGCCCCAGCCCTGATCATCTGTCATGACCAGGATGACATTCGGCTTGGCGGCTTTGGCATGGCCGTGGGCCGGGACGGCGATGACGGATAGCAGCAGGAGAAAGACGTACCGCAAATGCATATCCGCTTATTCGCCGATGGCCTCAGTCCGTCAAGCCGGAGCGCTCGAGTTTGCGGGAAGGCGGTTACGATGACAGAGGGTACTGCAGGAGTGCCCTTTTTTAAGTGAACCCTGAGCGATAGCGCTGGAAGAAGGCGTGTTCCGGCGGATGAAAAAGGCGCGTTCAATAGGACATATCCGTGACATAGACCCAACCGGGACCCGAAGTGATGGCAGGGGCAAAGCTGAGGACCCATGTGTCGAGGACGAGCGATTTGTACCAGCTTCCAGTCAGTTCGTCGG
>JBEAQI010000327.1:0-3117 GCA_041163965.1 Verrucomicrobiota bacterium
CGTCCGTAAAAATCGATCGACATCCCCGCTGCGCAATCGCCCATCGCCACATCAATGTTCGGCTTTTGCGATGAATCCGTCAAATAACGGGCATTGGCGACGATCTTCTGGATGAGCTGCATGCCACGGTTCCAGCCCTCCGCCAATTGAGCCTCAGTGGCCACTCCGTCCGGAGCCAGCGCCTGCATCTCTTGCTGGATGATCATCTCAAAGGCCTGCGTCATCGATCCGCTCTTGGTCGGATCACAAACCGCAATCTGCCCAAGAAAACGGGCATCCGTCAGATCCGCCCAGCGGCGCGGCTCACTCTCTATTCCAAGACGGGCCAACGCATCGCGATTGTAGATAATTCCGTAACTGGACAAGACCGCCCCAAACCAGCGCCCTTGCTCGTCAAAAAACGTTTCCCCCGCCAATTGCATCGGTATGCCGGTTGGCAGCTCCCCGGCCGTGGCGGAAGCCTGAAACCAAGCGGGATGGCGCGCCAGCAGTCCCGCGTCTACGAGGGCCCCTTTGCCGGCCTGAAGGGAAAAATCATAGGTCCCCCCGCCAAAAAACACGTCGATCCCACAGCTTACCTCGCTGGCCAAATAAGCCCGCCGTGCCGCCTCCGCAACGGAGTCGTCCTCCGGCGAGTTGTCCAACTCGATCCGGGGATTGTTGAAGGCTTCCTGCACCTCAAGGGTCCACGTCTGCCCAAGTGTGTCCTCCCAATGATTGCGGAACGTATTAGTATAAGCGGAATCAAGAAACTTGCTGATTTCACTGGTGCCACCGATCACCCGATAGTCGACCCGTACCGCGCGCCCGGTACGCGCTGCATACCACTCCGCAAAAGCTCTCCCAAACTCCTGTCGGATGGACTCGGTGTGGGGTGTGATCACCACCACAACCTCCTCCCCGGATCGCGACTCCGGGCGATCCGGACGCAATAGAAAGGGAATCCCCAGAACCGTCGCCATGGCCACGGCGACGAACACCTTCATCGCCCGGTTCATTTCAGCAACACCACCACATCCTCTGGATCCACGCTGGCATGCAAGCCATCCTGGCCCGTTCGATCGAGATACCGGGGATTCAACTCAAACACCTTCAGATGAAACTGCTCGCCGCAGAAAAACTCATAGCGGGCCACCTCGCCGTAGTAGACTGACTCGCCGATTCGACCGGGGAATCCGTTTTCCTCACTCGGATAACGCTCCAACCGAATGCACTCGGGCCGGATCGAAACCGTCACTGCCTGGCCATCCGCAAGGGAAGCCGTGGGATCACCGGGAACCCCACTCAGCTCTCCGACCTCGGTCTTGACCAGCAAGGTCCCCGCTCCGCTGCGGATCACCGTCCCTTCCAGAAAATTTGTCTCGCCGATGAAGTCCGCCACAAAGCGGCTGCGGGGGCGCTTGTAAACCTGCCCCGGCTCCCCGACCTGCAGCAACTCTCCATCATGAAGAATCGCCATCCGGTCGGCCATCGAAAGGGCCTCCTTCTGGTCATGGGTCACATAGATGGTCGTCAGATTGTGGGCTTTGCACACTCGCCGGATTTCCTGTCGCATCCCGAGCCGCAACTTGGCGTCGAGATTGGAAAGAGGCTCGTCCAGCAAGAGACACTGGGGCCGGATCACCAGCGCCCTCGCAAGGGCCACCCGCTGCTGCTGCCCCCCGGAAAGTTGGTTCGGTTTCCGCTCGGCATAGGCCTCCATCTGCACCGACGCCAAGGCCTCTTCCACTCGTCTTCCAATCTCGCCCTTGGAGACCTTCCTCTGTTGCAAACCAAAGGCCACATTTTCCGCCACCGTCATATGCGGCCACAACGCGTAGCTTTGAAACATCATCCCGGTGTTGCGGCGGTGCGGCGCCAACCGGGTCACGTCCTCCTCACCGAAATGGATGGAGCCTCCATCGGGAACGTAGAATCCGGCCAGACACCTCAGCAAGGTCGTCTTTCCACATCCGCTCGGACCAAGAAGGAAATACAGCTCTCCGGGTTCTATCTCCAAAGAGATTCCCTTGAGGGCCCGGACCGTCCCAAACCGCTTTTCCACACCCGTTACCGTGACCCGAATCATGCCCTACTGCTAAACGCCGCCCCCTCCCTGTCAAAGCCCTTTTCACAAGGTCTGTCCCCACCGCGCAATCGCCCTCCGAAGGGAACGGATTGTGAACAAAAAATAGTAGCTTAGGCTTGCCTTCCCACCCGCCTCATCTGCCATATTTCCGCTGTTTTAACCGTCCAGAGAGGAAAAGCCACTCCGCGGGATTTTAATCTTTGACACCACATCTTGGGCTGTTTTGAAATCCATACCCCAACATCTTGGGGTGAGTCGGAACCATTCGGCTTTTTTCTTCTTCGCTTTTAGTCTCCTCACCATCAAACACTTACAACGCTCATCGACATGGAAACCACGACTGTTAAGATCGGAAATAAAACCTTCGAACTGGATAAGCGGAAAGCCGAATTGGCGTTCGCCGCAAAGCGCGTCATCAACGGCAAGGACACCATGTTTTTCAACATCCTGCCGCTCAAATATCAGTGGGCCTATGAGCACTACAAAAACATGAAGGCAAACCATTGGGAACCAGAGGACGTTCCCATGCAGAAGGATGCTGAACAGTGGCGCGACACCTCTGGCGCCATCACCGAAATCGACCGCTGGATCATCAAAATGGCCATCGGCTACTTCAGTGCCGCGGAAGGCATTGTCGGCGACAACATTCTTCACGTGACCCGCGAGGTCGTCACCGCCCCAGAACTCAAACTTGTCCTCGGGCGCCATGCCCACGAGGAAAACATCCATGCCGACAGCCTTGTCTACATGATCAGCTCCCTCGGTCTGAACCCGCACGAGTGCGAAGCGATGTTTGAGGACGTCCCCACCATCAAGGCCAAAAATTCGCTCGTGGTGAACAATAGCCGCAGCCTGCGTCGGGATATCGACCTCACCCAGGCCCGCAACAAACAGGACCTCGCCAAGAATATTTTTCTCTTCGGCCAATGTATGGAGGGGACCCAATTCTACGGCCTCTTCGGCATGGTGCTCAGCCTCTATCGGCAAAACAAATTCCCCGGCATCGGCCAGATGTTCCGCTACACCCTGCGGGACGAATCCAATCACAT
>JBEAQI010000328.1:0-9231 GCA_041163965.1 Verrucomicrobiota bacterium
AAGCACTCAAACTAATACTTCGCAGGCCTCGGCAGCGCAAGAATGCTCGTTCTCCGACAGAAGTGATTCGCCAGGACATTGTGACCACCCTGATCTCGTCACAGTCCGCAAAGGCTTCCGCAGCAATTTCGGTCACCCAACGGCCATTGTACAATTCGGGCACGTCAACCACACCGCTCGCCAGCGGATCACAATCCACCACCGCGTACTCGGAGCCGTCTTTAATCGGTGCGAATGTAAGGTACGCAGCAAGATTTCCTTGCAACACAGACAACCCCATTAAAATGAACCAAACCTGCCTCATCCTCATTTTTTACAGCGTTTTTATTTCTAAACGCAACATTTTGTTGCATATAGAAAGCTGGGACCAATGATAAGTAAGAGCTGCCTGATCTTAACGGTGGGCATAAACCAAGATAAAACTCCCCGCATGCCCAAAGCGTCCGACAAAGCTTTAGTCCCTCTCTTTCGCTAAACAGGTGCGAACTGAAACAGGAAAGCAGAAGGGGGCATGATGCGATCCTGTCGTTCGAAGGATCAAACCCAGAATCCGTTAACCCTTAGTCATCATCGGCGGGACTTGAAGTTCCCTCTAGGAATGCAGAGCCGACCTCGCTGAAGATAGCCAAAGAGGCTTTCATCTCGGCTCCTCGACGCTTCGACTCTCGGAGATAAAAACCAGATTCAAAAACAGAGACACCGCGGGACGTCGGCCGATATCGACCCACTTACAGAACCCATCACGGAAAAGGACATCGATTTTCCAATAAAGTCCCAAGTGGCCAGCATCACCAACGGGGAAGCGGAATGGTGTAGCTTGGCAGGCAGCAAGTCCAAGTCGAGATCACCCTCAGATTCTGTCCCTTGCTCGATGTCGGCACAGCGTACCATTCTTGTTGACGTTGAGCTCCACCACCAACGCTCTGCCCTTGGCGATGAGCTCAAAAGCAATGGTGTCTTTGGAATCCCCCTCGTTGCCGATGAAGACATCCTTGGCCATGATGGTCAAAACGAGCTTGCTGATCGTGGAGGTATCGATTCCGCCCAAATCTCCCTCATCGGTTGTGCACGGGGTCGTTTAACGCAGGACTTTCGGGGAAATGACCTTGTTTGGGGGTTGGTTGGCCCACTGCGGAATAATCCGACCATTGACCCCCTTTTCCAGCTGATCCCCTTCAAATTTCCACGGTTCCAGGATCGTTGCCGACCCGGGCAGGGAGGCCACGCCTCAAAAAGGGCTTGTTGCTCGTGAATCGACCCCTGCCGCCAGAATGATAAATACCGATCCGACCAAAAACGAAACCAACAACCACCTCAAAATGGTCTCGGGAGGTGCACTTTTTCATATTTAATCGTTAATCAAGAAGAGTCCGATTTCCTTTTCGATCTCCCAGTAATCGACCACCACGACGGCATCGGGATCGCCGTCGTCGCGGTGCACGATGTAAAGGTCATGGACGCCAAATGCACCATAATCAGAAGTGCCCACGTTTGTCCCCTTTGTGGTATCCATTGACGTGTTTGGCGCCTCAAAGGATCCGATAAAGCGCCCGTCCGGCCCGCCCAGGCGCACCTCGAGCACGCAACCCGAAGCGCTGGCTCCAGAGCGGATTTCGACAAAGTTCAGCCAGCTGCCGAGATCGATGGCGTCAAAACCGATCCAGTCCCCGCTTTTCAGGACGATACCGCCCTTGTGGGGGGTCAGCCCTGCCGAAGCATGGTCAAAATCCGTGGCTTCCATGCGAAACATCGGTGAGGAGGCCTCAATGTCCATCGGATATGGACCAGTATAGGGCGCAGGTATGACTTCCGGGAGCGGCTCCGGTCGCGGAACGAAATAGGGCTCCTTTATCCGTAATGCCGCTTCCAACGGGAGGTTGTCCGAGGAACCGCCGACCATGGCCACGAAATCTCCCGCTTCCACCATAAAGGCCTTCGACTCAACGTCCCAGAAGCTCAGTGCCTGTGCGGTGATGTCAAATTCCACGGTCTGCGTCTCCCCCGGTTGGAGATGGACGCGCTCAAATCCCCTGAGCTGCTTGGGAGGCATTATGACACTGGCCTCCACATCCCGCAGGTAAAGCTGGACAACTTCATCGCCAGCCAGGTCACCCGTGTTTTCCACTTCTATTGAAACCGTAATGGGCTGGTCTGCGGTGGTTTCCGCCGAACTGATCCGGATATTCCGGTATTTAAAGGTCGTGTAGCTCAAGCCAAATCCAAACGCAAACTGTGGTTCAATGCTCTGTGTATCGAACCATCGGTAGCCCACCCCGACGATGTGGTTGCGATGGTCATCGTCAAAGGGCGGCAATTGTCCATCACGCTTGGGCATGGTCACGGGCATACGTCCGGCAGGGTTAATATGACCGAAAACCACATCTGCCAAGGCACTGCCACCTTCCTGTCCGGGATAGAAGGCGTAAAGAAGCCCGTCGATATTGTCGATGCAGTCAGCAAGGGAACAGACGCCCCCGCTTATGACCGTGACCACGATATTCGGATTCACCTCCGACAGCCGGTTGATCAGGTGCTGCTGCTGGCCCGGTAGACGGGATGATCCAGAAGCACGGTCTTGGGATTCGCCCTCCTGGTTGGCATCCAGTCCACCAACAAAGACTACCACATCGGCCTTCGCGGCTATCCGCAGCGCTTCCTCGAATCCATCCGTCCGCTCCGAGTTGACATCGCAACCGCGGGCATACAGGAGGCTGGCCTCGGGCGCCACGGTACTAAAAGCCTGTAGCGGAGTTACTGTGTAGATGGGATTGACCAGGGCACTGCCACGCGCGTCGATGGGCAGAACGGCCACATTGGGTCCAATCAGGGCGATCGTCCCGCTCTTGGAAAGGGGAAGAATGTTGTTCTCGTTCTTCAGGAGCACGATGGATTTCTGGGCCGCCTCCCGACAGAGAGCGTTATGGCTGCTGGCACCATAATCGCGGGGGTCACCCGGCTTGCGGCCATCAACAAGGCCGGAGAGGAGCAGCACCCGTAGGACCCGGCCAGCAGCCTCGTCAAGCCGCTCCATCAGAACCCTGCCGGCCCGGACCTCGTCAGCCAGGTGATCCCGGTAGTTGGTGGTGTTGGTCTCCAGGTCATGCCCGGCATTGAAAACATCGGCCACCGTGCCCTCTCTTTGGTTGATTATGTCGTTGACCGATGACCAGTCGTTAAGCACAAAATAGCGAAAACCCCAGTACTCGCGTAGCAGCGTTTTCAGTACAAAGGGGTTGTCGGTCGAATGCAGCCCGTTGACCCGGCTGTGGGCAGTCATCATGGACCAAGCATTGCCCTTCTGCACCGCTTCCATGAAGGGAAAGCCGTAGATCTCAATCAGGCTGCGCTCATCAATGATGGCCTGGTTGTTCTTGCGAAAACGCTCGTCCTCACGTGTGTTCAGGATGAGGTGCTTCACGTTGGCGATGCAGCCGGTGTCCTGGGTCCCCAGGATACCGGCCACACCGATCTCAGCGCAGAGATAGGGATCTTCACCAGCCGACTCGGAAGCGCGGCCGAAAAATGGATGACGGTTGACATCAACGCAGTTGCCCAGGCGCATGTCCCAGCCAGCCGCTAAAAACGCCTTTCCCTCGGCCACTCCAAGGCGGTAACTGAGGTCACGATCAAAAGCCGCGCCACGGGCTGCCGTGCTAGGGAACGCCGTCGATGGCCGGCGCGAGCTGTCACGCACCCCGTGAGGCCCATCATGGCAGGTGAAGTCGGGAATACCAAGGCGCTCACAGCCGGAATAGGACCAAGTGTTGGCATTGCGGGTGACCATCTTGACCTTTTCCTCCAGCGTCATCTGGCTGAGATAGCCCTCTATGCGCTGGTCGATGGTGCTCTGCGCGGCAGACGGGAAGGCTACTGCCATTGAAACAACAGCAAACAGAACCGAACGGATCAACCTGGAAGAGAAATTCGTACTCATAGTGTTCCTCCAGTGGTTTTACCTGGCCGATCTGGGCGGTTGCTCGATGTCGCACAAGTACACCAGGCAGCGGTCGACAAATTGCCCTCTTGTCCGGACTTTATCCGGATCAAGGTCGAAGGTGTAGCCCCATTTCCCATCCCGCAGGAGAGTCATGATATTGAGCACCTGGGTGGTTTCCATCATCGATTCGGACTTGGAGAGGACGTCGAGCAGGACCGGGTGGGGATCCTGTGCCCGGATGATGGCGAGGAATTCCGCCGCCCGGGCCCGCACCAGCAGGTCGGAATCGGAGGCGGCAAGGGCCTTTGCCTGATCCGTGAAAGAGGCCGCTTTCCCTGCGAAGGTACTGCAGGTAACCAGCCCCCAGTAGCGTTGGATTGGGTCATCGGAAGCGAGAGCCTGCTGGATCCCGTCCTTGGCCTCGGCATAGGGCAGAAGCGAGAGGTCAAGGACATTGATGAGCCCGGCGATGCGTTCCCGGTTGGCTTGGCCGAAGGCAACCGGCGCCTGGAGCGCCTGTTCAACGAGATCCCGTTCGGGAATGAAGCTCAGGTCGGGCATGGCCTTGAGGCGCGCGGCCAGGCCGGTGCGCATTGCCACCAGCGCATCGGCATAGGCCGGATCGGTGGCCAGGTTAACCGTTTCATACGGATCCTTGACCACGTCGTACAGTTCCTCCGGTGGCCGGGTGACAAAGAAGCGGTCCTGCAGCTCGGTGAGTTGCCCCGCCTCGTGCAGGTCGCGCCAATTTCGGTAGGCGGCCATCTTGTACCGGTAGATATTGGACAGGCCGTGAAAAGTGAACGGCGTGTAGCTGCGGATATACTTGAGGTCGCCTTTGCGCAGGCTGCGAACGAGGTCGAATTTCTCGTCGAACCGGTCGGCGATGCCGATGGCCTCGTCGCGGGATTCCAGCTCTTGACGGGAGACTCCGGGCCCCATGAAGGGTTTTCCGTCCATACCGGCCGGGATCGGAAGCCCAGCGAGGTGAAGGGTCGTTGGCCCGATGTCGATAAACTCAATGAAGCCGTTATTGCGGGTGCCGCTTTCCAGGTCGACCAGGTTCCGGAAATTCGCCGGGATCCGCACCACGAAAGGCACATGCAGGCCCGTCTCGTAAAGGTAGCCCTTGCTGCCCGGAAGCACTCCCCCGTGGTCGCCAAAATAGAAGATGAAAGTGTCCTCCAGCACGCCCTCCTCGCGGAGGCGCTCGACGATTTCCCCCAGTTCCTGGTCCATGGTCTCATTCAGCTTGATGTAGGCTTGCTGGGCCTGACGGAAAACGGGGGTGTCCGGATGCCTTGGCATGACAAACTCCGGGTCATCCGTCCCACCCTTGTTGGCTGCATGCAAATTGCCTTCGTGGGTGACATTAAACTGGTGCTTGTGGAAGAAGGGCTGCCCATCAGCACGGCCGCTCCAATCCCCGTCCACATCCCACTTCTCCATATCGGCTTCAAAGTTAAAGTCGTTCTTCTTGTAGAACGACGTGTAGTACCCGGCATCGTGCATCAGCTCAAAGACGGGTTTCACCCCATCGGGAAGGGTAACCCACTTGCTGCGGCGATGAAACTGCATTCCGAGCCTCGAGGGGTAGCTCCCGGTTGCCAGTGTGGACCGGGCCACCGAGCAGACCGGCGCCACCGAAAAGGCATGGTTGAAGAGCACGCCCTCCTGGGCCAGTTTTTCAATATTGGGCATCTCCGCGCCGGTCTCGAAGTAGAGCTTCGAATAGTGCACGGAGTTGTCCTCCGAAATCAGCCAGACGATGTTTGGGCGCCGTGCTTCCGCGTGGGCTGAGGCAGTGCAGCACAGCAGGGCGATGCCGGCTAGCAACTGGCGGCGTGGGATGCGTTTCAGGAGTTCCATGTTTATCAGAAGTGGTTTTTTTATTCAAATCAATCAGCGGTCGCCGTCAGGAACTCGATCATGTTGAGGACCATCTGGACGGCTGCGGGGTCGTAGCGGACACCGTAGTGCCCTTCCGTGCCGAAATCTTTGGCCAACCGCCCACGGGTCAGAAGTTGCGAAGCGAGGACCTTGCTGTCCGATCCCGCAAAGCGGATCAACTGGACGGGTTTCTTGCTCAGGCGCTTGCCAGCCATCGCCAGCGGCTCCACCGTCAGGCTGCGCTCCGGTGCCACGCTGAGCTTTTCAAACTCGCGGTTCAGCTTGAGGATTTTCACCGGTGCACCCGGGTCGAGGGAGGCGGCGATTGCCGGCGCATCGTCCTTGAGAAACTTGATATGGTCGCGAAGGCCCTGGATCGCCCCGGCCTCTTCCTTCCCGGGTCGGGAGGAAAAGGCGTAGTACCCGTTCAGATCATAGGCGGTATAATCCGGATTGCCCTGGATCTCTTGAGAATCCGCGCCCCGTTCCAACCACAAGTCTAAGAAGCCCTGGCGGCTCAGGCCAAGGACCTGCATCAGGTCTGCCGGCATCACCAGCCCGCCGCGATAACCGTTCCAGAGCCAGACATCGTCCTCTAGAAGGTGGTTCCATAGGGCCGGATTGTCGGTATGGGCATGGATGTGGCTCTCCGGTTCGGGTGCCTGGCCAAAGAGCAGGGAGACGTTGCCGAACACATGCGTGGTGACATTCTTCTTCTCGTAGATACGGGCCGCCCTCTGCAGCGGGCCGAGGTTGCCCTCCCTAGCGGAATACCCTGGCCCGAGGAATTGTGGCCCCACATCAAGGAGCAAAACGGAGCGGCCCTTGGCCACCGAACTGTCTATGTGCCCCTTGATGTCCTCGTCACCACTGGCGATTTTCATCCAGGCCAACCGGGAAAGCAGCAAAACGTCATGGTCCACACCGGAGCCCGGGCGAACATGATGCACATTATGCGCCCCAGCAAATGCCAGAAGCTCCTCTTCAAATTCCGGAATGGCCACAACAACCTTATCGAGGGCCTCCGGCCGGGTCACCTCAAGGACACGGAAATCCCATGCGGAGACGACCGGATGTTGGATCTCCGCTTGCTCGTTGAGCAGGGTCGCCTTGATCCAGTAGTCCCCGGGGATCACCGGCACAGTGACAGTGTAGTTTTCCACAACTACCCCATAAGGCTCGACCCGCTGGCGCAGGGTTTCCTTGTAAAGGCGAGCCTCTCCAGCCTCGACGGTGAGAAGCACTTCCATGTCAACCGCTTCGGCGGTGTCATTGATGAAATGAACCGGCACATCGATAAGCTGTCCGCCGATGAAGTTCTGGTCCCAGAGGTCGATGCTGGCTGCCAGTGGCGACCAGATGACCGCAAGGGCTTCCCAGACCGGCTTCGGGTTACCCTCCTTCAGGTCCCCCTCAAACCAGTGGCTGCCATCCTCGTGGCTGCCGAGGGCGCAGAACGGCGAATAGCCGGCCGCGCCGATACGCCGCCAGTACTCCCCGACTTTGACGTTGGCCTGTGTATGCAGCTTGATCCGCTGTTCCACCGTCTCGTTTCCCCCCAGGAAGCGGCGGAAGGTATCGCGAACCGTCCTGTAGAGGCCATAGTCGTAATTCGCGTCGAGGTAATTCCCCCCGAACTCGTCCACCATGATGGCCGTGGGGAATTGCTTGTAGGAATCATAATAGAGGCCGAGGTTCTCAAAGAGGCTCCACCAGTACCTGTGCACGTGGGATACGTCGCGGTCGGCGATGAGGATGGGCGGATAGTCCTCGATGATCCGGTTGATCGCCGTCCAAGCCGGGGGCAGCCATTCCGGGTTTGTCTCGTTGTAGGGATGATAAAGGCCGACGCTGGGGTGCCGCAGGCCAAGATCAAACCAGTCCGTCCACTGGTCCAGCAGGCTTTCCAGTGTGGCCGGCATGCCATGGAAAAAACTCCACTCGTACTGGACCAGGAGCCCGTGCCGGTCGCACAGGTCGATATACTTCTCCGGGACGTTGCCCAGATGGAAGCGCAGGGTGTTCACCCCCAGCGCCTTCGAGCGGAGAATGATGTTCTTTTCGAACCATTCCTCGTCCCAGGCCAGCTCGTAGCCTTCCGGGTTGCGCACCCAGCGCGGCCAGACGACCGTGTTGGCCCGGGCCCGGAAGGGCTTTCCGTTGAGAAGGAACTGCTTCCCGCTGGCATCGAGTTTGAATTCCTTAGCCCCGTAGGTATAGACCTGCCGGTCCAGCAGCGAGCCGTCCGATACAAGCTCCACCGTCAGGTCGTAGAGGTGGGGCCTATCGGGTGTCCAAAGGTCGATTTTCCCTTCAAAGGGAACCGTGACGACCGTTTTTCGGGCACCTCTCTCCATTGAGGCTATTCCCGTGATCAAAATGTTACCGTCCTTGCTCAGAGATGCCCGAACGGTTCCTGTGGCGGATCCATGCGCCAATTCCTTTGTAAAGACATGCACATCCAGCTTCCCGGTATGGATATCCGTGAAGGGAATCATCCGGTCGATGGCCGATCCCTTATGGAAATGCAGGACCACGTCGTCCCAAAGGTAGGCAGAGATGCTGCTGCGCCAATGGTCGGCCACGGGCGTGTAGGAGGCGTTGCCCTCCGACATGTCGGCCAGTGACATCAATTCGACTTCAAGGGTCACCCTGTTCCCGGGTACCATATCCGGGTGCTCCAGATAATGCCGCCGCGGGCCCATGCCACCCTCACGGAAGGAAACCTTGTCCCCGTTGATGTACGCTGTCGGATTGTAACGCGCGCCCTTGAAAAGCAGGCTGGCCTGCTCCCAGTCCCCAGCGGGCAAAGAGACTTCCCTCTTCAGCCAGACCGGCCCCTCGTCCATCTTCGCCGGATCGTTGACGATCCCAGGGACCTCAATTGTGCGCGTGTATGCGCCAGTCGCATCCTTGGCCGACCAGGCCCCATCGAGAACCATCGGTTGAATGTCGCTGGCAGCAGCAACAGTGGCTAATAACAATGTAAGTAGGGTAAAATATCTACACATGGCCTTCAAATCAGAAGGTGTAATGCCGGACTGGAACAGTGAGTTACCTGCGGGCGCACCAGCGCCCGCAGGTAAGATTCCTTGGTGGAAATTGACTACACTGACCCAGGCCAGATACCCGGCCAACATCGCAGCCTGGGTGTTGCTGCCTTGGCCCTGACCCTAGAAGTCAAACTGGGCCGAGAAGACGAACAACCGGGGCGCCTGCAACTTGTACACTGCCACCTCACCCGTCGTCAGGGCCTTCTGGGAAATCAGATCCGTATCGTCCAGCACGTTCTGGATATTGAGCTGGAATCGGGCATTGATCCTGTTGTTGAACAGCTTGGTCCTGTAGCCGATTGTCATGTCGATATTTTTCTCTCCTGCACCATACCAGGGATTATCGATATC
>JBEAQI010000329.1:0-4086 GCA_041163965.1 Verrucomicrobiota bacterium
AGGTCCCGAGATAATCGTCGATCTTGATGATGTCGGGCTGGGTCTCCCGAAGCACAGGGATGTCGTTGGTCGGCACCGTACTGGTCAAGTGCAGGAGACCGGAATCAAACATGCGCCGCTCAGTGTTGTCGTCCTCAATCGGGAAAAAGTAGATGGATTCAAGGCGCATCTGGCTGCGGTCCCAGTAAGTGGGACTTTTGTCGACCTTGATGTATTGGTTCGGCAACCACTCCGTCAGCACAAAGGGACCGTTTCCGACAAAATTGGCAGGAAGCGTCCAGTCCTCGGCGAGGTCCAACGGTCCGCCATGGGCTTCAATGGTAGGAGGGTGCACTGGAAACCAACTGTAGTGCTTGAGCATGTTAAGAAAGTACGGGGTCGGGCCCACCAATTCGAGCCGAAGGGTCCGCTCGTCCAGCGCCTTCACCCCCACCTCACTGAAGTCCTCCAGATTGCCCTCCTTGTAAGCGCGGGCATTCTTGAGGACATACAGCATCTGCCCATACTCGCCGGGCCAGGCAGGGTCCAGCATGCGCTGATAGGAATAAACGAAATCCTGCGCCGTCACCGGATCACCGTTGCTCCACGCCGCGTCCGCCCGTAAATAAAAGGTCCATTCGGAGGCATCGGCATTGGGTTCCCAGCGCTCCGCGACCCCCGGCTCCGGCAAATTGTCGTCCGTCGGATGGTACGCAATCAAACCCTCGATCAGACTGGAAATGATCTTGTTTTCCGTCACCCCCGTGGCCCGCTGGGGATCCAACGTTTTAGGCTCGGCACCGTTGCCCATCAGCAAAACCCCCGTCGAAGCGCCCTCGTCCGCGTCAGGAAGTGCCTTGCCGCAACCCGCCAACAGCAGTCCCCCGAGTAAGAGCCCCCAACTCAATCCCTTCCAAACAACCTTGCTTCTTGTGTAACATCTCATGCCCCGCACGGTCACAATTTCTCGCCAAATTGCAATTCCGATTGAATTTCATCGCTCAACCGCCACCTTCTCCGGGGTCGTCCCGATCAACCTGTCCCTCTTTTCTCTCGCTCATGTCGCCTCTTATACCGCCTGTCCCGTTCGACTCCCATATGCACACCTCCCTGTGCGGCCACGCCGTCGGCAATACGACGGCCTATGTCGAGGAAGCCGCCCGCAAGGGCCTTCAACGCATCACCTTCACCTGCCACATCCCAATGCGGGACCCGCGCTTCCTGCAGGACGGCACGCGAATGCGCCTCCACGAACTGCCGCTCTATCGGGAACTGGTCGAGACCGCCCGACGCCACGGAGAGCGCCTGGGTGTCGAGGTCCTCTGCGGGATTGAAGCGGAAATCCACCCCCACGACGCCTTTATGGAGGACATGGACGCGCTTTTGCGTTCCGAACCGTTCGATTTTGTCTTGGGCTCCCTTCATCATATGCTTCCCGCCTTTCGCGAATGGCTTCAGGAAAATGGCCACACCTCCGATCGCGACATCGTGGCCGCTTACTTCGATTGTCTCAGCACCGCGGCCCGCTCGGGACGCTACCACAGCCTCGCCCACCCGGATGTCATCCGGCTCTACAACACGCTTCAGGCACCTTTCCTAGCAGAAGCCCACATGGAGGCCATCGACCACTTCCTCGATGCTGTCCAAAGCGCCGGCATCTGCCTCGAAATCAACACCAGTGGGCTCATCAAAGGGGACTTTGTCGTCCACCCGGATCCGCTCATCGCCGCAGGAGCCCTCCGCCGCCATATCCCCTTTACGATCGGCTCCGACTCTCACCGGCCAGAGCGCGTCGGCGACGACTTCTCCACCGCCATCAACACCCTCCGCCCCCTCGGCCTCACCTCCCTGACCTGCTTCATTGGCGGCCAGCCTACCGCCTTTTATCTGGAATCCTGAGCGCGGGTTTACCGTAAATACAGGTTTGCGGCCCAGCTTTATGGAATTAGCGGGGAATTAGACTCGCCATGAGCGGAGTGGCCACAAAAACTGCCACCCCATGGCAACACAGGTCAAAGAAAGTTGGAATTCACGGCTTGGAGTAATTTTGGCGGTATCGGGCAGCGCCGTCGGACTGGGTAACTTTCTCCGATTCCCGGGACAGGTCGCGGAATATGGCGGAGGGGCCTTCATGGCCGCCTACTTTATCTCCTTTCTGATCATCGGCTTACCAATCTGCTGGGCGGAATGGGCCTTGGGGCGTTACGGCGGACAGCGGGGGTTTCATACCGCGGTCGGGATCTTCAACGCCGTTACCCGCCACCCGGCCGGCAAATACCTCGGAATCATTGGCATCATCATTCCGATCATCATCTACATGTACTATGTGCTCATCGAGGCATGGTGCCTCGGGTACGCCATCAACTTTTTGGCCGGGAACATGGTCTTCCAGAACGCCTCCGAGGTCGGGGATTTTTTTGCCGCCTTCACGGGTGCCGCCGCGAATGGCAGCGGGCTTGGAATGAACGGCCTCTCACAGGTCGGCATCTTTCTCATCGTCTGCTTTGCGCTCAACTTCTTTCTGATCTACCGGGGCCTCTCCAAGGGCATTGAGCTCTTCTGTAAATACGCAATGCCCGCCCTGATCGTGCTGGCCGTGATCATTCTGGTTCGCGTCCTGACCCTCGGAACGCCGGACCCCAGCCAGCCGCAAAACTCGATCAACGCGGGCCTCGGCTTCATGTGGAACCCCACCAAAGTCCTCCTCGTTGAAACCTCGACCGATGCCGCTGGCGTTCAAAGCACCACCGAAACGCCGGTTTTTGGTAAGGCGTTCATCGCCGAAGCGGAAAAAAAGGCCGCCAGTGATCCCGCCCTCGCCGTCAAGCGGGTCGGGATCGGCGATCAACTCAAAAAGCCTCAGCTCTGGCTAGCCGCCGCAGGTCAGATTTTCTTTTCCCTGTCCGTCGGGTTTGGTATCATCATGACCTACGCCAGCTACCTCAGCAAAAATGATGATGTCGTGTTGAGCGGCCTTGCCGCCACCAGCGCCAACGAATTCTGCGAGGTGGCCCTCGGGGGGCTCATAACCATCCCCGCCGCCGTAGCGTTTCTCGGGACCGCAGGTGCTGCCGGGGGCACCTTCGCGATAGGCTTTAAAACCCTACCGATGGTCTTTACCTCCATGCCCGCCGGCAGCTTCTTTGGATTTCTCTTCTTTTTTCTCCTCTTTCTGGCCGCGGTCACCAGCTCGCTCTCCATGCTGCAACCGGGAATTGCTTTTCTGGAAAATGCGCTCCGGATCAACCGCCAGCAGTCTGTCGCGATTCTTGGGTTCATGACCGGTATCGGCACGCTTCTAGTGGTCTATTTCTCGAAGGACCTCAAGGCCCTCGATACCCTCGATTTTTGGGTCGGCACCTTTATGATCTTCATCCTCGCGACCATCCAGATTATTGTCTTTGCTTGGGTGATGGGCATCCCGAAAGGCTTCGAGGAAGCCAGCCGCGGCGCCAGCATGCGTATTCCCGCCATCTTCGGCCCCATCATGAAATACGTCACTCCGATTTTCCTGCTCGGTATCTTCTTTCTTTGGATCTCCGAGAATATCTTCGGATACAACCTGATCACCGGTCAGGCGAGCTCCTCCGCCTACGTCGAGGACCTCTTCGGCGCTCAGCCGAACCTCGTCGCTTGGATCGCCATCTGCCTTGTCATCCTGCTGGCCGGTTTCGTTTTCCTCATCGTCAATAGCAGTGAACACTTTCGTAAGCTGTCCCACACCGAACCCTTCTCCAAGGAAAACCCATGAACACTGGTGGTTGGATCATCATGAGCCTGTCCGTCGGCACCGTCAGCGTGCTTTTCTTCTGGTGCATCTACCGGGTCCTCTCAACCCCGGGGGAAACACGCCACATGCACGGCTTCGAAATGGAGACCCCAGACGAAAAGGATCCGCGCAAGGCGCCTCCCCCTGCCTGAGCCATTGATGATTTGCGTTGCCAAGCGGAGGTCCTGACATCACCCCTATTGCAGGATTCTCATGGAAAACAACGCTGCCTACTCTGAATTGCTCAACTCCCTGAAACGGCTCGATCGGCTGGAATCGATAGCGAGTCTGCTCTCATGGGACGAAACCGTTTTCATGCCCAGCGCCAGTCAACCGCT
>JBEAQI010000330.1:0-2545 GCA_041163965.1 Verrucomicrobiota bacterium
CAGTCGACGGCAATCTCCGCAAGCCCCTTTTGGCCCTCGCGAAGGGCCTTGCAGGCCGCGTTCAAGCGGATTTTTTTCAAATACATGAGGGGCGTCAGCCCGAAGGTCTTGCGGAAAAGACGCTCTTGGGAACGGGCGGAAATGCCGCCCACTTTGGCCATTTCAGAGACCGAAACTTTTTCGCGGTAATGGCGGCGCACATAATCGACGATGCACCGCATCTCGGGGTGCTCCGCGTAGACGGCCTCTGATTCGCGGATGCGCCTTGCCAAGCCAGCCAAACCAATGATGGCCCCCTTTTGATCAAAGAGGGGAATCTTGGTGGTGATCAGCCAATCCAGCGACCCGTCTGCGGTCGGCACCAACTCGATCCGATTGTGGATGGCCTCTCCGGTGCGCAGAACATGCTGATCGTCCTGCAGGAAGGCATCCGCGAGAAAGTCAGGCGAAAAATCATGGTCGGTCCGGCCCACCAACTCCTCCACGGAATTGACCCCGAGCGTCCGGGCAAAGCTGACGTTGCCCCCCATGAAGCGGGATCCTCTGTCTTTGTAGAAAAAATGAGCTCCCGGGACCTCATTGAAAAGCCCTTCCATGAGCTGCCCCGGCCGTAGACTCCGGAGAAAATCATGTCGCATCCAATTGGGGGTATTATCGTCAGTTTCGGAAACCATGGGAAGAGCAGGAACCGTCCTTGAAGATAAAATCGGCTTGGCGGGTTTTGACAAGAAGAAATTGGCATACACTGCGCCAAGTTGAGATTTTTTTCCTTTACGTGGACCGCGTGTTGAGCGGCAAAGCCTTTATTCATGGGAAAAATGGAGCTTTTAGGGTTTTTGCGCCTGCGCTCCAGCGCGTCGGGCGGTCTCAAAGACGTATTGACAGCAAAGTCGTTATTTGCCTATTTACTGAGCTTCTCACCTATGTGCTGATTCTATGCTAACCCTTAAATCCTTATCTCCTGATTCACTTGGATGCACCTTTGCGATGTGGATTCTCCGCCTTTGGCTGGGCCTGCGCTCCCTCCTCACCGGAGTCGAGAAGTTTGCTGGCTCCCGCCAGAGTGAATCCGCGGTCATGATCGATGGCTCCGCGAATGCCTACGGGCTGACCCAAGCCAGTGCTGAAAAAGTGTATTCGTTCTCTAATTACAACGGCATTCCCGCGGCCCTTGCGGACAAATTTGCCGCGGAGCCGCTGATCCCGACCTGGTTTCTGGGAATTTACAACATCGTGCTTGGCCCGGCTCTCATCCTGCTGGGCCTCACGCTGCTTCTTGGAGTGGCGACACGGCTGACATTGCTCGGGATGGGCCTCGTTTATACCAGTCTGACAGTAGGGCTGATTCTCATCAAACAGGATGCCGGAGTGGCTTGGCTGGGGATTCATATACTGTTGGTGGTGTTGGCGCTTGTGCTGGCTCCTTACAATCGCTTTGAGTTGTTGAAGAAAGGGTGACGAGGCATGGATCAAGCGCAGAACATTAGACCCGCTGGCGCATTGCAGTCCCTGAGTCGCAGAGAGTTTATGGCCCGCTCCATGGGGGCTGGCCTAGTCCTTGGAGCACCCGCGATCATGCGGGGCATGACGGGGCCATCCGACAAAATCCATGTGGCCATCATCGGATTCGGCAAGCAGGGCAGGGTCCTCTTTGAAGCGATGTCGAATATTCCGGGCCTTCATTTTCAGGCCGTTTGCGATATCTGGGATTACAATCTCCGAGGGGGAATGGGCAAAGTGCGCGCCCTCCAAGGAACCTTGCCGGCCTCCTACACGGATGCCGAGGAAATGCTGTCCAAGGAAAAGGGGCTTGACGCGGTCATTGTCGCCACTCCGGATTTCTGGCATGCGCGCCACACGGTGATGGCCCTCGAGGCGGGCCTCCACGTTTACTGCGAGAAAATGATGTCCAACACCATCGAGGACGCCCGCTGGATGGTACGAACCGCCGAGCGTAGTGGCAAACTATGCCAAATCGGTCATCAACGGCGCAGCAATCCTCGATACATCTACACCCTGAGGGAACTACTGGGTCGGCATCAGATTTGTGGCCGGATCATCAATGTCAATGGGCAGTGGAATCGGGCAGTCAGTTCCTCGCAGGATTTGGCTTACAAGGACAGTCTCGCGATCGATCCCGCAACCTTACGGAAGTTCGGATTCAAGGACATGCATCAGTTCATGAATTGGCGCGTCTACCGAGACCTCTCGGGTGGACCGATATCGGACCTTGGCGCACACCAGATCGACATTTTCAACTGGTTTCTGGGACAGGCTCCCACCCGTGTCTATGCCTCGGGTGGAAATGATTATTTCAAGGAACGGGAGCATTTCGACAATGTCATGACCATCTTCGATTATGCCCTTCCGGAAGGAGGGTGCCGTGCCTTCTATCAGGTCTTGACCACCACCAGTGCCGGGGGAGGCTATTATGAAAGCTTCATGGGTACTGAGGGCACCATCAACATTTCAGAGCGCGCTGCCTATCCCCAGATCTATAGGGAATCGGGCGCGCAAAAAAGCTGGGATCCACTCGTGTCGAGGG
>JBEAQI010000331.1:0-3608 GCA_041163965.1 Verrucomicrobiota bacterium
AGGCTCCCGCTGGTGCGCATGAGCGCCGCTGGGCAAGACCGTCTACATGCCCTCATGGCGACCCTCAACCTGCTCCCATGATGGCCACTGAACCGCTTCCCGTTCTGATTTGCGGCGCCCACGGGCGCATGGGCCGCGCCCTCATTGAGATGGCAGAGGGTCAGGGGGCCCGTGTCGTCGCCACCAAGGACCTCGGCGACTCGCTCACCGAGGGCTTCAACGAAGCCCGCGTGGCCATTGATTTCAGCCATCATTCCGCCACCGCCGGCCTCGCACAAAGCTGCGCCGACCAAGGCCTCGGCCTGGTCATCGGAACAACCGGCCACTCGGACCTGGATCGGCAAAGAATTTTGGCCTGCGCGGATTTCATCCCCATCGTCTGGGCGGGTAATTATTCGATCGGCGTCACCCTCCTTAACCACCTCACCGCCATTGCCGCCAAGGTTCTCGGACAGGATTATCAGCCGGAAATCACGGAAATCCATCACCGCCACAAAAAGGACGCGCCCAGCGGCACGGCCCTCGACCTGGCCCGCTCCATTCAGGCCAGCGAACCCTTCCACTCCGCCCACCTTGCCAATGGGCGCTCCGGCGAAACGGGCCCGCGCCCGTCCGCAGAAATCGGCCTCCATGCCCTCCGGGGAGGGGAAGTCATTGGTGATCATACCGTCTATTTTCTCGGTCCGGACGACCGGATCGAGCTCACCCACCGCGCCGCCAACCGCACCATTTTCGCCTCCGGAGCCTACCGGGCCGCCCATTGGGCCACTCGGCAAGCGCCCGGGCTCTATTCCATGCAGGATGTTCTCGGCCTCTCCACTCCGGCTTCATCATGATCAGCTTCCTCGAAGGTCTCGTTGAATACGCCACTCCTCTTCAGGTGGTCCTCAATTGCAGTGGCGTGGGCTATCGGGTTGAAATCCCCGTCACCACCGCCGAAAAAATCCCCGCCCTTGGCCAGTCGGTGCGCCTGCACATCCAGGCAGTGTACCGCGAAGACTCACAGGCCCTCTATGGCTTCATTTCACCCGAGGAACGGGACTTCTTTCATCTGCTGACCACAAAGGTCAACGGAATCGGCCCGAAAATCGGCCTCAATCTCCTGAGCCGCCTCTCCTTCCCCATGCTCCTCGGCGCCATCGCCCGCGCCGATGCCGCCCTCCTCGCCAAATGCCCGGGCATCGGCAAGAAAACCGCCGAGCGCATCTGCATTGAACTGGGCGATAAACTGGGCGCCACCTCATCCCTTCATTCCACCCCCATCAGCCCGGACACCTCGCCCCCCGTCCGCACCGCCAGCTCCACCCAAAATCACGCTTTCTCAGACGCTATTCAGGCCCTCATCACCCTGGGGTATAAAATGGATGCTGCCGACCAAGCCGTCCGCAAGGCCCATTCCGCTGACCCGGATGCCTCCGCCGACCAGCTCATCCGCGCCGCCCTCAAATCCTGATCCCTTCTTTTTTCTTGCCTTCCCCCTCACCCGCCTTTCCCTGCTTCCTTTCTGGCGGGCGGTTAGCTCAGTCGGTAGAGCAGGAGACTTTTAATCTCTTGGTCCGGGGTTCGAGTCCCCGACCGCCTACCACTCATTTTGCCCAAGCTACGCTTGGCTGCAAAATGGAGTGCCCTGAGTAGCCCGTCAGGGCGAAGCACGGGCAACCGGGTACCCTGCGAAGCTTTTTGGGGGTCTACAGGGTCTACACCAAAAAGTGGGGATTGGTTCATTTTTGGGATCATTGAGGTGAAGGAGGTCCTCATCGCTCGATCGCTTAGAGGGCTGACCTCAATGCGTCGGGGCCCGCCAGCATGCGAGAAGTTTGCAGGCGGAAATACTTCATACCCTCCAGCAATGCGCGGAAGAAACACCGACGGAGTCGCCGCTGAGCGTTGAGGAGGTTGCCGGAAGTATCCGACCGAAGAAAAGAGGCGTCTCTCTTCAGGAAATGGACCAAGCCGTCAATGCCCAGTTCCTTTATCTGAGAGCTTCCATGGATCTCCGGGCAGGCGGCAAATCAGCTCTTTCAGCACACATTCTGCCGCCGCCTTAAGATCCCACGAAATGTCAGTGCGCAAGAGCGGACCGATATCAGCCGTGAATCGCGGGTCGGCCAGTTTGGCGTGAAGGTTCTCCTCAAACAGCGCCCGTGTGACCTGGGTCCCCTCGCGCGCGAGGTATTCGATAAATGCGTCTAACACGCGCTGCGGGTTCACCAAATTCTGGTTAAGTGCAAGTGTCAGATCGAAGAGGTCCCGCCCCTTCTTGCGCTGGTAAAGCGCACGCATTTTCGTTCCTAACAGCTCATCCGCAGAGTAAGTGCAAATTTCAGATGAACCCCTGAACCACGGAGAATCTACCGCAAAGACCCGCTTCTCCAAGCCGAAGACCGTGAAGTGCTCTCGCGTGTTGATTTCAATTTTCAGGCGCAGCCGAATCGGCGGCACTCCTTCCGAGTTGACTCGATAGCTAAAGGTGATTCGGCCCTCCGACTGCTTCCATTGCGGCTTTCCCAGCCATGGGTCCAGAATCCCTCGGATAGCCTCCATCAAAGGGCCCGCAGCTCCAGCCTGTGTCTGTACCAGATCAATATCCTCAGAATAGCGCGCCGGTGGGCGCAGGAACAACTTGTACAAGGCGGTTCCACCCCGAAATGCCAATGCCTCCACCAAAACCGGGTGCCTGAAAATCTCCACCAAGGCGCGGGAGATCACAAGATCTTGCTCAACTTGGAAATCCTCTATCCACGGCGCTTCCGCTCGCCAAGCGGTGATGTAGGCCTGCGGGATCACTGGTCTGCCTCAGGTTCAGCGCTCACCCAGATTTTCCACTTTGCATTCCGCGGCGCGCCCGCACGGAAATCGCCTGGCTGAAGCGGAATCGCTTCATGGGCCTGCGCTTGCACATAATCATGGAGGGGACCCGTTTTGCTATCCGCATTCAGCCAATCCAGCAGGTAGCCGAGCCGCTGCGACCATGATACCGGTGCGCTGGCAGCTGCACACGCCAGGCGATCGCCGTCAAGCTGCTCCTCCAACTCGGCCAGTATGGCAACGATTTGGTCCAAGCCGCCCACACGACGCGGATAGCCGACCAGATCCAAGGCCGTCGCTTCTGGCGTCGACACCGCAATGGTACCCCGCTGCGTATTGAAGGTTTGCACGGGCACCGTTTTCAGGTCCTTGCGCAGCATAAAGGCCACGCGGACCCGCCCACAACGGATCGCTCGCCGCGCGCTGCCCAGCATCACTTGGAATTCCTGCGGTCGCTGGTGCGCGGCACCATAATACTGCGCCGCGGAAAGCAATCCAACATAGTAAGGCTGGCCGATGAATTCCATCAGCTGCGGCAGAAACTGATCCGGCGGAGCGCAGCCAAGCCCTCGGTACTCCGGTGGCACAGTGACATAAAACCCGCGCGCCGGGGATGCCAATACGCCCGCTTTCACCATCCGGTTCACCGCCAAGCGCGCCGCATTCGGCGAGATCCCCAGCACCTCACGTGCCTCTTCCAGCCCAAAACAATACCGTCCCCGCGCAGCCAGATCAGCCACGTAGTCTCGGAGTGTCTTGGTTGAGGATTTCGATATCATAAGCGTTAAATGTCTTTTGGA
>JBEAQI010000332.1:0-3037 GCA_041163965.1 Verrucomicrobiota bacterium
GGCGGTAGCGTCGCCGGAGGCTTCCGAGGAGGTGTTCGGTGAGGGCCGGCAGGTCTTCCGGGTAATCCCGTAAGGGCGGCAGGGTGAGATGAAGCAAGTTAAGGCGGTGGTAGAGATCCTCGCGGAATTCCCCTTTGGCGGCCAGTTCCTTGAGCGGATGTAGGGAGGCTGCGACGAGGCGGACGTCCAGCTGTCGGAGCGTATTGCCACCGACGCGCCGGATGCGGTGGTCTTCGATGGCGGTAAGGACCTTGGCTTGGAGGGCGGGGGCGAGGCTGGAAATCTCGTCCAGGAAGAGGGTTCCTCCATCGGCGGCCTCGAAGAGCCCGATCCGTTCCTTCCTGGCATCGGTGAAAGCACCTTTTTCGTGGCCAAACAATTCCGCTTCGGCGAGCGATTCCGGGAGGGTGGAACAGTTGATCTCAATGAGCGGGGCTTGTCGGCGTGGTCCGTTTTCGTGGAGCCAGCGCGCTATGGTGGATTTACCAGTACCCGTCTCACCCTCGACAAGAACGGGTGGGAGCGTGCCACGAATGCGCGCATCGGCGGCAAGAATTTTATCGAGCTGTTGTCGAATGGCGCGTAGGCGAGCGCCCATGAAGAGCGAGGTATCGGGCGACTGCAGGGCTTCCCGTTCAAATTCGTCCTTGCGCAAGCGAGCTTTTTCGCGGGCCGCGCGGGCGAAGACCATGGGCAACTCCTCTGGGTCGAAGGGCTTGGTGAGGTATTCGGCGGCTCCTTTTCGGATCGCTTCGACGGCGCCTTGGATGGAGCTGTCGGCGGTCATCATGACCACCGTGGTGGTGGCGGAAAAGCCAGGTTGCGAGAGCAGGTCGGTGCCGCGCCCGTCCGGCAGCTGGATATCGAGCAGGGCGAAATCCAATTCCGTGTCGCTCATGATGGAGCGGGCTTCGGCGAGGGTTTTGACGGGGTAGGTCACCGCGCCGAGCGATTCAAGGTAGCGGTCCAAGGTCCTGCGGAGGAGAGACTCGTCTTCTAGAAGGAGGATCTGGCGGCCATTGAGCATGGGGAGACAAGGAAATTCAGAAATTAGGCGATGGTGGCAAGCCGGATTGACAGGGCTGCTCTTGGAGCTGACAAAACAACGATGATGAGACAAAATCCGGTCCGATGATCGACGTCAGGGAAAAGCCTAGAATGGTGGAGCGGGCCTATCTTGTCGGGGTGGCCTTGCCGGAGGAACCAGACACGATGACGGAAAGTCTTCTGGCGGAGCTGAACGAGCTCGTGGTGACGCTTGGGGTGGGGATCGTCGGGCAGGAGACGGTCCGGATTCGCGAGCCGCAGGCGCGGATGCTGTTGGGGAAAGGCAAGGCGGAGGCGATCATCCACCGCGCCCGCGCCCATCGCGCCGACTGCCTGGTCCTTGATGCCAGTTTGAGTCCCGCGCAACAGCGCAATTGGGAGGCCGCCAGCGGGCTCTGTGTCATTGACCGGCAGGAGGTGATTCTCGACATTTTCAGTGAGCGTGCCCAAACCCGCGAGGCGGTGCTTCAGGTAGAGTTGGCACGGGCTGAGCATTCCCTTCCCCGTCTCAAGAACGCTTGGACGCACCTGAGCCGGCAGCGCGGTGGGGGCGGAGTGACCCAGCGCGGCGAAGGGGAGGCGCAAATCGAGTTGGACGCGCGGATGGTGAGGCAGCGTATTTCTCGTCTAAAAAAAGAGTTGTCGGCGGTCTTGCAGCACCGCGATGTACAGCGCAAGAAGCGCCAACGCGTGCCGGTCCCGACGGCGGCGCTTGTCGGGTACACCAACGCCGGCAAGTCAACCCTCCTGAATGCCTTGACGGGGGCGGATGTTCTTTCCGCGGACAAGCTCTTTGCGACGCTGGATCCCACGACTCGTCAGCTTCGGCTTCCCGGGGGGCAAAAGTTGCTTTTGACGGACACAGTGGGCTTTGTGCGGCGCCTGCCCCACCAGTTGGTGGAGGCATTCAAGGCCACGTTGGAGGAAGCGGTGTTGGCCGATTTTCTCATTCATGTGGTCGATGTGAGCAACCCAGAATACCGCCTTCAGCAGGAGACGACCCTAAGTGTGTTGAAGGATCTGGGAGCCGATGAAAAGCGGATCATCACGGTTTTCAACAAGGTCGACCGGTTGGAGGAACCGCCCAGAGCGGAAGAGGGAACGGTGCCGGTGAGCGCCCTAGCCGGAAGCGGATTCAAGACGCTTTTGCAGGAATGCGAGGCCTTTCTGGAGGACCGGATGGAGGTGATGCAGCTCCTGATTCCCTTTGACCGCTATGACCTGGTGACGCAGTTGCACGCGCAGGGCGGAATCCGCTCCAAAAAGGCCGCCGAAGCGGGAATTGCGGTGGTGGCGACGGTGCCGCGGCGACTCTTGGAGCAGTATGCGCCTTACCAGCTAAAACCGTGACACAATTGTAACTCTAAATTGGATTGTCAGTGTGAAAAGTGGTGCTCACCTTTCAGCGACAAAACCTTCCATGCCAGACACCGATGAATGAAGCGTTCATGATTATCGGCTTCCTGATCGCGGCCTATGCGATTGTGGGGAACGACTCGATCCAGACTCTGGGGACATTTCTGTATTCCAATTCCCACCGTCCATGGTGGGTTCTCTGGCTGTTCAGCAGCACGGTGATGGTATCGGTGATTCTCTTCGGCTGGTTCAATTACAACCAGGACCCGTCCTACAGCCGTTTGAACAAGGTGTACGACAAGTCCGTTTCACTGACGGAGGTCTTGGAGTCGATTGAGTTGGCTCGCGAAGTGGTGCGGGCGGAGCCCGAGCAGAGCGAGATTCTTGCGGAGCTGGATTTGCTGGAGGCCCAGATTAAGGAAACCAAGAGTGTGTTCACAAAGGACCCCCGTGCATTGGATGCCTCCCTTGACGAGTTGATTGGGGAGTTGGGCAAGCTGGAGGCCCTTTCCCAGTCGCCGTTGGTCCCGAATCCCCAGCGGGTGACGGTGCGGGCGGTGGTCACCAAGACGCAGGCCTTACTGGAACGGATTGAGGAGCGCCGTGACGTCTCCAATTTCATCAGCTGGAAGTA
>JBEAQI010000333.1:0-5360 GCA_041163965.1 Verrucomicrobiota bacterium
GGCGCCGTTCCCGGTTGGCGCTCGCGAGGAGGCTGTTGAGCTGCGACAAGGGGGCGGTTTGCGGCCCGGTCTCCGGGTCTTCATACGAGAAGGACATATTGGAGACCGCGGAGAAGTAGAGCCGGCTCCATGCCGCAACGCCATGGATGCCCAGATCGGCGGCCAGTTCCTCTTCCGCGGCGCTCATGCGTCGCTCTGATTGTGTCTCCATGCGGGAGAGGGCGTAGGCACACTCTATTAGGGTGGGATGGTCAACCAGGAAGCGCCGCTCGTCGGTTGAAAGGCCCCCGATCAGGCTTAGAACCTGATTGTGGAGTTTGGACATGACCGCGCTGGTGGTGGCCAAGGCGGCCTCCTCGGCGGCGTAGGCCTCGTTGGCGGCATCAGCGGCGACGAGGCAGGAAACATAGCTTGAGAGGTGGGAGACCCGCGTAGCCAGATTTTCAAGCGTATTCAGGGCTGTCGCGAGACCATCCACAATGCCGGTTTCGGCGTGCGCCAGCCGATCCAATTCGACCCGTAAGGCGTCTGCGTCGCTGACGATCTTGTCCTTGAAAGCAGTGAATTCGTGGCTGCCGAATTCAGTAAAATAGGAAGACAGGTTCCAGTCCATGGGCGATACGATGAGGCCCATGTCCGATCGATCAACGCAATTCAGCCGATCCATTTGTCGAGGATGGCAGCCATGGCGCGTGGCGTCTCCAGATGGGGCGCGTGTCCGGCTCCCGCGACAGGGAGAATCTGGCAGTTTCTATTCAGCGATCCGATGCGCGCCCCGGTGGCAGCATAAGCCGAATCCCGTTCCCCGTGGACGAAAGTGAAGGGGGGAATGGCTGCGAGCGAGGGCCACAGGGAAGGGAGCCGGCCAGGCGACAAGGTCCGCAGGGAGAGACGCAGGCCATTCAGATTATTGGCGCGCCGGCGCGAGTGGATTGCCGAGCGAAGCGGTTCTGGCAGGGAGCGTTGCGGGGCGATAAGGGGCAGCTGCTCCCATGTATCGCAGAAGGCCTCCAGGGATGTGTGGGCAGTGAGGCGGTGATCATCCTGGCGGGCCCGTGCCTCCCTTTCAAGGGGGTCATCCAGTCCAGGATTGGCGCCAATGACAAGGGTCGGGAGCGGCCCATGGTATCGTAGGAAGTGCAGGGCGAGCCGTCCCCCCATGGAGTATCCGATCAGGTGGACCGGTGCCAGCTGTTCATGCCTGAGCGCGTGCAAAAAGGAGGCAATGCGGTCAGCCCGAAAGTAATCCGATAGCGGCGGGCAGGTTGTTTTGCCATGCCCTGGCAGATCCGGGCAGATCCAGCGCAGGTCTGGATCGGCAGCGTCCGTGAGCGGTCCCCAATCCTCCCCGGAGCCGGTGAATCCATGTAACGCGATAATGGTGGCGCGTGGAGGGCCTTCCGGGGAGTAGGCACGCAGGAAAAAGTCCGTTCCGCCATGGGAAACGGTCTTGCTCGAGCCCACCCGCGCCATGGGTCAGCTCAGGAGGAGGGCTTCGAGGATGGTTTGGTCCTGCAGAGGGCGGTCATCCGCGCGGGTGGCGGTCCCCTCTATGCTCTGCACGGTTTCGTAGCCTTCGACCACTTCGCCAAAGATGGTGTGACGTCCATCGAGCCATGGGGTGGCGGCGGTGGTGATGAAAAACTGGCTACCGTTGGTATTGGGGCCGGCGTTGGCCATGGCGAGGAGACCCTTCCGGTCAAAGCGCAGCTGGGGCGTGCATTCGTCCTCAAAAGGCCGGCCCCAGAGCGATTGCCCGCCGCGGCCGGTTCCGGTCGGGTCGCCGCCCTGAATCATGAATTCCGGTATGACCCGGTGGAAGATGATGCCGTTGTAATAGCCTTTGCCGACCAAGCCGGTGAAGCTTTCGACGGCCTTTGGGGCGTGTTCAGCGAAAAGGCGCACCTTGATGTCGCCGGCGTTTGTTTTCAGGAGGACATGAGCGGTTGATGCTTCAGACATGTCGCCCACCATTCCCAGCCCGGCCCGCTTGTCAAGGCCGCGCGATTGGGCAGCGGTGGGTCCGCCGAGCGGGAAAAGGAGCGGTGGTGCCCAGTTGACGGCCCCTTGGTCAGCCTCGCGGGGCCCGCTCGATCCGATTGGAAAGAAACCCATAAAGGGCGATCACGACAAAGCAGATCAGCGGTAAGACAAAAGAGTAGCGGATCGGTTCAAGGGTGCGGCCCATGAGGGCGATGCTGTCTCCGTCAATCATGCCCCCTTGGAGGCGCGGCATGAGGGCACCACCGACAATGGCGAAGATGAGGCCCGCGGAGCCCAGCTTGGCATCATTCGGAGAGAGTCCATGAAGGGCGATTCCGTAGATGGTGGGGAACATCAGCGACATGCAGGCCGAGACCCCGATGAGGCAATAGAGGCCGGCCATGTCCTGCAGCATTATGGCCCCGGCGGTCAGGGCGCCGCCCCCGATGGCCAGCAAGCCGAGCAGGGTGCCGGCGTTGATGTATTTCAGAAAGAACGTGCAGATGAAGCGGCTGCTCAGAAAAATGGCCATGGCCATGATGTTGTAATTTTGCGCTTGGGCGGCGGAGAGCCCGAGGAGGGTCATTCCGTAATGAATGATAAAGGTCCAACACATGATCTGGGCCCCGACGTAGAAGGTCTGAGCGACGACCCCTCCCACGTAGTGAAAATTGAGGGCAAGGTGCCGGGCCAGCGTTCCCAGACGGATTTTTTCCTCCTCATGGCCGGTGTCCGGCATGCGCGAGACCAGAAAAAGGGCGAGGACCCCGAGCACCACAAAAGCAATGATGACGTACGGCACTTTGACCACACTCAGGTCGTGGGCGACCATGGCCTGATGGGCAACCGGTTCTGACTGGGCGAAGGCTTCCAGCGAGTCAGTGATGAGCTCATCCACTTCGCTGGGCAGCAATTCACTATATTCAGGATGGGCGGCCTTTTCCGCATCCCGGTATTCCGCCACTTGAAGATTGGGGAGAATGAAGGTGCTGGCGACGATCATCCCGGTGAGCGAGCCGATGGGGTTAAACGCTTGGGCCAAGTTAAGGCGCCGGGTGGCGGTGGCCGGATCCCCCATCGAGAGAATGTACGGATTGGCGCTGGTTTCCAGAAAGGCCAAGCCAAAGGTCAGGACATAGAATCCGATCAGGAAGATGTTGAAGTTCAGATAGGAGGCCGCCGGGATGGTCAGCAGGGCGCCCACCGCATACAGCGCCAATCCCAGAACGATCCCCGACTTGTAGGAAAACTTGCGGATCACCAGAGCCGCCGGAATGGCCATGGTCGCATAGCCCCCGTAAAATGCCAGTTGGACGAGGCTGCTTTGCGCGTTGCTGATGAGAAATATTTCCCGGAAGGCCCGGACCAGCGGGTTGGTGATGTCGTTGGCAAAGCCCCAGAGCGCAAACAGGCTGGTGACCAAAATGAACGGATAGAGGAACTTTCGTTCGACAACCACAGGGCGATGCGGGGAAGAGGAAATGGGCGTGAATAAGAGGTGAACGTTTTAGCGAACTGAACCGATTTGAGGCCTTGCATCGTATCTGGCCAGTAAAATTTTAACATCCCGTGAATGGGGGAGGGTGGTGGGAACGGCCCCGTTTTCCCAATCCGGCATTTTATGTCTCGAGCGGAGTATGTCGGGGACTTTTGGGTCTCCTCCGTTACGGAAGGGCGAGACGGTCTGGTGGACATGGAGACGCCAGCGAGTGGGCTGATGATGGTGGCCATTTATTTTGAGCGTTCTTTTTTGACCTGCGGGGCGTGGAGGTTAAGAGCAGAGGAATGGAGTATAACTCGGCCCAGATTTCCTATTCCCTGCTGGGGCAACGCGCGGTGGCCTCGGAGACGGTGATCACGCGTCTGATGGGGGAGGCGCTGGCGGATCCCGAGGTCCTGTCTCTGGCGGCCGGGTTCACCGATAACGCCCTGCTGCCTCTCGAAGCCGTCCAAGCCGCGGTGACCCGCCTGAAGGGACGGACGGGGCGTGAGGCGCTCCAGTATGGTCTCAATGCCGGGCGGCCCGGATTGAGGGAGGCTGCTCTGGAGCTCCTTCGTTCCTATCCCCGTGAAACCTTGCCGGGCCTAGGGATGGAGGATGTCCTCATCACCAATGGTTCTCAGCAGGGCCTTTACCTTTTGATCCAGGCCCTGTGCGATCCCGGAGATATCGTGCTGGTGGAGGATCCCACCTATTTTGTTTTCCTTGAACTGCTTAGAGGCCTGGGCGTGCAGGCCCTTCCGATGCCGGTGGCGGTGGACGGTTCTATTGACTGTGCGGCCATGGCCGACGAGCTGGGACGACTGAAAGCGGCGGGCCAGCATTCCCGGGTGAAGGCGGTTTACCTGATGGGAACGTTTGCCAATCCATCGACCCGGTCCATGGCCGAGACCACCAAGCGCCAATTGGCCGCCCTGCTTGAACGTTGCCATCCGCAGGCGGTGATCATTGAAGACATGGCCTACCGGGAGCTTTACTTCGAGGAGCCGGCCCCCGCCCTTAGCCTGTTGTCCATGCCTGAATATGAGGACTTGCCAGTCGTCTATGCGGGCACCTTTACCAAGCCCTTTGCGACTGGCTTGAAAGTCGGCTTTTTGGCCACCCGGCAGGCCCGATTACGGCAGACCCTGTCCCGCATCAAGGGCCATCAGGATTTTGGCACCGCACACTTTACCCAAGCCATTGTTGAGGAAGCATGGCGTAGTGGAGAGTATCTCACCCATCTTCGCCACGTTAGGCCCCTTTACCATGCGAAATGCCACCTTTTGCAGCAATCCCTTCGTGAAAACGGGCTGGATACCTTTGGTTGGAGTTGGGAACCACCCCGCGGTGGACTGTTGCTGTGGGCCAAGGGACCTGCGGGGACCGATACCCGGATCGCCTCCGCTTTTCATCGGCAGGCCCTGCGGCGCAAGGTGCTCTATGTCCCAGGAGATCTATGCTTTGCCAAGGGCCAGCCGCATCACTATGTACGACTCAGTTTCGGAGCCCTGCCAGCGGACCTGATTCCCGAGGCCGCCCGCCGTTTTTGCGAAGCGGCTCGGCATGACCGCTAAAGGGTGGCGGACCGCAGAACTTTGATCCAACCACCGCGGCGCCCATCTTCGGGTTCCGGGTTACCAGGTTGGCGCTCATGCCGGACGGCAGACGGGGTTCTTCTTTCGTCTCAGCGTCGCGGAAAAGGGTCTCAGATTAGATGGAAATTTTTCTTGCGCATTTTTGCGGCCGATATGCTGACCGCTCGCTGTTGTGGTCCACTGTCCCACGGAAAAATTCCCGGGTTCAGGGGCGGACCACATTAACCGCATGTTTGAGCGGCTGTACTGGAACTATGCCTGAGGTGAATGAGAAAGCCTGTTACCCTAGCGGCAGGAGC
>JBEAQI010000334.1:0-3152 GCA_041163965.1 Verrucomicrobiota bacterium
ATATGGCCAGTCCATCGGGCTTGAGAATGCGCTTAACCCCTTTTAAAAACCCCATCAAATCCGCCACGTGCGCCAAAACGTTGGTGCCAATAAAAACATCTGCCATGACCCCGTTGTCCGCTAATTCCTCCGCCAACTCCTCCCCGAAAAAGGCTTCCCTCGTCGGTATGCCGCGGTTCAGCGCCATCCGCACCGGGGCCGCTGCGGGATCGATCCCCAAAACAGGTATCCCGCGCTCCAAAAAATGGGACAACAGGCACCCGTCGTTGCTGGCCGCCTCAACGACAAGGCTATCCGCCCCAAGGGCCTTGCGGCGGCATACGGCATGATACGTTCCCTGAAAGTGGCGCTTAAGGGCCGGCGAAACCGAGGAAAAGTAGGGATACTCGGAATAAAAAAGCACCGTCGGGTCCACCGTCTCCCGCAACTGCACCAATCCGCATTTACGACATCTCGCAAGGGACAGCGGAGCTCGCCAGCGACTGCCATCCATCCCCGGCTCAACCAAGCGATCCGCAAGGGGCACCTCCCCGAACGCCATGATCGTCTCGACCTCGCCATCACAGGCCCGACACCTTGTTTCAATGGTATACAACATCAGCTCTCCTTGTTTTTCAGTCTCAGTTTGTGATCCAGTTCGCCGCGCGCCATGCGCGCTTTCAAATGGGCCAACCTCAAGTACCGGGGACCCTCGAAATCATCGGCCTTGAGCCCGTTTTCGCGAAAAGTGGCCAACAGTTCCCGCACTCCGCCCGCCACCGTCCACTTTGGCTGAAAACAGGGGATTTCACGCTCTATCCGCGCAAACGACACCCGGTAATTCCTTGGGTCACGGCCGGCCTCCGGCCCATACACGAACGCGCACCCAGGCAACTCGTCCTGAACGAGTTGCGCCAAATCCCGTACCCGGAAATTTTCGGCGCTTCGGCCCACATTGAAAGCCTCGCCCCTGATCAACGACGCCTCCATCTCGAGAAATGCGATGAAGGCCCGAGAGACATCCTCCACATGGACCAATGGCCGCCACGCCGATCCGTCACTTTTGAGAAACACCTTTCCAGTCGTGTAGGCCCATGCCACCAAATTGTTCAGGACAAGGTCAAAGCGCATCCGCGCACTCACCCCATATACCGTCGCATTGCGCAACGAAACGGGACAAAAATCATCCGTCGCCAGTCTCGCCAGATTCATCTCCGCGCGGACCTTCGACATGCCATAGGGCGTCACCGGATTTACCGGATAACACTCATGTGCCCAGTCCTCTCCCGCCGCCCCATAGGCACTGCACGATGAGGAAAAAATAAACCGGCGGACCCCCGCCTCCCTCGCCAACAAGGCCAATCGTACCGTCGCGTAATGATTGATCTCGTTCGTCAATTCAGGATCAAAGTCACCCAATGGATCGTTGGAAAGGGCCGCCAAATGGATCACCACCTCAAATCCCTGCAGGTCCTCCACCCGCGCCTCGCGGATATCCTTGCGGACCACCTCATGGGGCCCTTCCACCGGAAAATAGGCGCATTGGGTGAAATACCCAGCATCCATCCCTCGCACAAAATGGCCGAGTCGCATCAGACGGGGAACAAGATCACACCCGAGGTAGCCTTCATGGCCTGTCACCAGAATCTTCATACAAGCATGGCCGGTATGAACCCCGGGCGCCAAATCTAAACGCTGCAGACGGTCTAGGCCCCGCATCTGACAATGTCAAGCGGAAGCAGCCGTGCGCTCCGCGCCAAAATCGAAACCTCAGAGGCCGGAATAGGTCCGGATCTCCATGAGAGCCTTTTGGATTTCATCCAGACAGGCCTGCACCGCGCTGCCAATACGGTCGGTGCGGGCGATCTCCCTCAGCCGTCCGGCCTGTTGGGTCTGCTCTTGGTCTGAGAGAAACAGGCCGTCCAACTCGCAGATGTGCGCAAGGGCGATCAACAAATGGTCAGACTCCGTGGCCGGAATCTCAGGCATCAATATGCGGTTGCGGAGCCGCTGCTTCACCACGTTCTCCGCAGCCTGGTCCGCCAACGGATATCGACTGTAGTGAAAAACCCAGAGGAATTCATGGTCCTCCTTGCGCAGCACCCCTTTTTCCACAAGCTGGTCTGTCACTTTGTGGCGGAGCCCGTTGACCTCCGCCGCCAAGTGGGAAAGGGCCCCGCGGAGGCTCGACACCGCCGATTGTTTGATCTCCAACAGGCCAAAATCCTCGGGCCGTGAGGCCACCGGATCCGTACTGACAATTTCAATACTGTCACCGTCAATTTTCAGGCGCCCGGCCCGGGTCAGGTCGGCGAGGATCGCGCCCGCCAAGGCATAGTCAAAAGCGCGCTCTGGAAGGGACAACAGCTTTCCTGTTTCGTCATCCAGTGCGAGAAGAACGAGTTGTTCGGCTAATGTGGATGGAACCATGTTTTCAGCATGGCCTACTCCGCCGCCTTTGGCAATGGTTTTTCGCGGCAGGCCGCAGAAAACGCATCAATCTTGCGCGGCAAACCGGCCACAAGGAGGACATCTCCGGCATCAAGAAGAAAATCAGGGGATGGATTCGTAATCTGCTCTTCATCACGCTGAACGCCAATGATCGTCACCCCGAACCGCTTGCGGACATGGGCGCCCGCCAACGTCTCGCCATCCAAGGCCGTTCCGGGGGTCACGTAGACGCGCTCCAGCCGGAATTGGTCCGGCCCGGGTACGGGTCGGTCCTCGGAAATCTGCTCGAGCATGGCCACCTTCGCGCCCTCCAGGCCTTCAGGGCTCCCGGTCAGGATAAGCCGGTCACCGGAGAACAATACAGCATCGGCGGGTGGATCGTAGTGTACCGTCTGGTACCGTCCCAACCCGAGGACATTCACCCCGAAACGGCTGCGCAACTGGAGATCCTTTAAACGCTTGCCGGACCACAGCGCGTTCAATGGCAAGGTCAAATCCACGATCTGGACTGGCCACGGGGACTGCTTTTGGATCATCTCGAGGACCTCCACGCGCCGCTGCTCCTCCTTGCTCGCCACCTCCGCGCGAAACGTGTCCGCAAACATCAGTTCCATGTGGCTGTTGACGAGAATCATCCGCGACCGCAAAAACACCATCAGGGTCGCAACAATGAAAAAGGCGATTCCGGCCACCGCCGTCCTTGGCAAATAGGGGGAAGCCAC
>JBEAQI010000335.1:0-5447 GCA_041163965.1 Verrucomicrobiota bacterium
CGTCCCATGCCGCGGGGGCCGCGATCCGGTAGCGGGGTCCCTCAGGTCCCGCCAGCACCTCCACCGTTCCGGTTCGCAAATCCGCCATACGGCCCACCAGATCGACCGCGACCCCCTGCCGACTTACCTCCCACAACGCCCGCTCACCCAGCTCATCCTCACCCACCGCGCTCAACAAACTCGCCGCCTGCCCCAACCGCGCCACATGACACGCAAAATTGGCAGGCGCCCCACCCATCCGTGGCCCCACAGGAAAAAGGTCCCACAACACTTCGCCGAACACAACCATCAGCCCCTTATCCATAGCTGCCTTTCTCGCATCCCCGCCCGCCAGAAGAGAAGCCCCGACACCGCAAGCATCAGCACAAAGAAGGCGTTGATCCCCGCAATGGACCACCACTCGACAGCAGGCAGCCCCGGCTCCAGGAAAAGATAGCTCACCACCGGGACCGCCGCGAGCAACGCAGCCACCAAAGCCACGACCCCAACCATTGGCCGCGCGCGGAACCGCACCGCCCCGCCCCACACAAGGGCCACCAGCACCACACCGCCATACAGTAGATTGCCGGGATGAGTCTCATCGCCGATGATTCCCACCGCCAGATTCGCCCATACTAGGAACAACAGCGCCAGGACAAACGCCGCCGCTCCCATCCGATGGCCCCGACAGGCACCGGCCTGTACAATCCAACCATACAAGGCCACGCTGCCCGACAACAGCAAAAAGGCCACGAGAAAGTCTGCCCCACTCCATGCGACTTCGTCGGTGACCTGCATTGCCAGCAAGGGGATCAGCAACACCAATGACGGGAATCCCACCACCAAACCTACACGTTTCCAGATCAACATTGGGAAAGCTTTAACAAAGGCCCGTAAGTGCGCAAACGGAAAGACTCCTGCTAGACCGCCTTTACTCAGGCTCACTACGCCAGAGGGAGCAAGACATTAGAAGCAAAAAAGGGTCCGAATGAAGCAAAATTAGGGTGCGTTTTACATCTGCCGATACCCTCAAATTGGCTTGTCTTTGGCCATGCAAAATCGGAAAGCCTAATTCCATCATGCGTCCTCTATTGGCAGCGCTCCTCCTTACCTCGTTCACCCCCGCTTGGGGGATCGGGCAGACCCAGCCCTCCCCAGACCAGCCGATCGTCTTGACTGAAGGCCCGCCGAACACCCGGGAGCGCTACTCGCTGATGCGACGTATTGTGCGCAATCTTGAACAGAAGGGCTTTTTCGGCCCGCAGACCATCCCGGACTCCTCAGGCCCAGTGGACGCCCTCATACCGGAATGGGCACCCGCTTCTGCGACGCTCCTGAGCATTCATTCGATGCCATCGGTCTTGGGATCGCCTGCATCCTACAATCAATACGCCACCCTCATCGGGGCCCTTCTCCCCGCTACCGATGTCATGGTCTTTTATCCGGAGAAGGAAGAGACGCTCTTGGGTGAATTGATCGAACGGCTTGAATCAGAGGCCGACATCCTCGCCTACTCGGACCGGCTGTCTTTCCATGCCATTCCAGGTCCTTCGATCTGGCTCCGTGATAACGGGCCGCTCTTCGGACGAGACGCCTCCGGAAACCTGATTGGCTTGGATTTTGCCGCGCGGCCCTTTGTCGAGGAAGAGGAGATCTGGTATACGACCCCATCGGAAATCGCGGGAGTGGAATGGGAACAGGAAACCTCCGCCTTCGTCGCCAACCGAACACGGGAACGCATCGCCGACGCCACCCCCGTCGCCATGGCCCGTCACCTCAACCTGAAATCAGGCAGCATGCTGGCGCTCAAAAGACCGCCCATCAGCCTCCAAGGAGGGGACTATATCTTCGATGGAAAGGACAACATCTTTGTTTCGCATGAAACCCTCCAGGCCAATGGCGGGGACAAGGCCTCCTTTGTTGAAGCCTTCCGCCGACATGTCTTTCCAGCGAATGTGCACTTTCTCTTTCCCTTGCCGGGAAGCACACCCAAGCACCTCGACATGGTCGTCAAATTCATCGACCAAAACACCGTTCTGATCGCCGATCCACCGCCGCCGCCAAAAGAACCGGAGTCCGCCTACCTGCGCCGCTTGCGCTTCGAAATCGAAGCGGTCCTGTCCTTCAATCGGAAGTATCTGGAAAAGACCTTTCCCGACCTGCGCATCGTGCGAATCCCCCTGCCGCCTGTCCTTGATGAGCCCCCCGCTCGCATCCTCAACCGGCTGCGCTGGCGAATCATTGCGCGAGTCTGCGAGCTCAATCAACTAAACCTCATGGCGCTGCTCAAGGACGACGGCGATCCGTCTACCAAAAGCGCTATCGAGGAATCTGTTTTTGCCGCCATCTCGCAGGACCTCAACGCCCCCAACCAACTGGCCTCCATCGATGAGTTGCAAGCCGCCGCTCTGCATTACCTCCGCATGGATCTGAACACCATTCTGGAAACAAACGTTCCGTTCATCACCCTCTACAGATCGCCCATCAACTCGCTCTCCGTCGCCAACGGGGATGGACGGGAAACCCTCATCCTGCCGCGTTTTGCTCCGCGCGATGGCGAAAGTCCCGCGGATCTGCAAAAGTGGCATGCCACCGTTGAAAGCGCTTACCGCTCGGTGCGCCCCAACGCCACCCTCAAATGGGTCAATGCGGATACTGCCGCCGAACTCCAGGGCGGCCTGCACTGCATGGCCATCACCCTCCCGGAAGTACGGGAGCCCTGATATCAGTTCGAAACGGGCCCTAGAGGCAATGCACAAGGGCTGCCCTGAAAAGGTTCTTAACGGGGATAACTGATCGAGAAGTCGGCGTAGCGCGCCGTCCGGGTGTACATATGGCGAAGCCCAATACGCCCCGAGATTACCGGGGGTAGATCGGCATTGCGCATATGGCAGTAATACGCTTGGGAAGCATTCTCAATGCGGACATACAGATCGCGATCCCGCTTGATCACCGTCACGCGGTGCGGCACCCCGGTCTCAAATAGGCCATTGGGATAATAGTCAGGGACCAAGCCGGTCCCCTCAATCCCACGGCCATCGGGAACATACCGCCGGGCCCGAATGTAGCTGGTCGTGTCGGCATCATTTGGAAATGCCGCCAGACTGATGTGATAGAGATGCATGTTGTCGTAGTACGCTCGCATCGCGGGAGTGCGGCGCAGGTCGCTCCATGCCGCGATATCCTCCTCATGAGCGCCAATGCCACTCCCACTAGCCTGTATGTATAATATGGTGACGGCACGGGTTTCTTCGTCCAGCCGGGTGTAGGTGTATTCAATTTTGAGATCCCCTTCGAAGCTCTCTCTGGTCCAGAGGACCATGTGATGGGCGTCGTTTCCGAATTCAGGCCCAGCCCTCAACACCATCCCCTCGGGCTCGTTTTCGATAGTCCCCACTTCGCCATCAAGAAACCATCGCGACTTCCAATCGGCAGTGCAGGAATCGTGAAAAACGGTGTCCCAATCAGAGCGATCCGCCTCGTCAAATGCCCTGGCCTCGATCGGGTTCACCGAAAAAGACTCGGATGCATCAATACCTGCTATTGGTGCAAGAAGCATAACACTGGTTCGGGCAAGGACGGACAAAACGAGGAGTGTCTGCATGGACCCTATCCCACCACCGCTCCGCGCAATGTCTAGAAAACTCTCCCCATTTCCATTCTTGTTCAAATTTCAAAAAAAGACTTGATCTTCCTGCCGGATAGGGCACTTTTGAATTTTTGATTGCAGGGTGGAGCAGCCCGGTAGCTCGTCAGGCTCATAACCTGAAGGTCGTTGGTTCAAATCCAGCCCCTGCACCCATCCTTCGCTCTCCGACCTGATGGCACGGCCACCGTCCTTTACAGGGGTCTACACCAAAAACTGGGGAGCAGTTAATATTTTGAGTATGACAGGCATGTAGTCTGTCTTTTTTTATGTCTGGATGCATGGGATTATCCGCATTGAGCGATGACGCGTAAACGGTAGTTGTTAAAGTTCCTGAAGCCGTAGGCTCTGCGTTGTATAAGTTTCATTTTTCTATGGAAGCCCTCTGTGATGGAGTTATTTTTACGGAAGCGCCACATGGCGCCGATGGGTTGTTCCCATGAGGCGAGTGATTTGGCGAGTTTGTGAAGGTGTTCGAATGGTGTGTCATTGAGATCATGTATGTGTTTGTAGAAGGTTTGGATGTGCTGTTTGCAGGAGGATCTGGCCTGTCCTTTGAGGTTCATGAGATCACAGATCTGACGCATTTTGTCGTACAGGATCTTGATGACCGGGAAGCGCTCAAAGAGGTCCTGGAGCATCTCTTTCTGGCGCTCTGTGAGCTTCTCGGGCCGTTTGCGCAGGGCGCGCATGAGGCCTCGTTTGTGTTTAATTTCCTCATGTAGTATTTTGGCTTGTTCGGTAAAGTGGTGCATGACCAGACGCACCACATGGAAGCGATCCGAGACGATGATGGCGTTGCGGAAGTAGCGCCTGATCAGGGCCCGGTAGGGATTGGACATGTCGATACAGATGACACTTACCTTGTGGCGGCCCTTGAGCCCTTCCAGGTAGGCCTTGAGCTCAGATGCACTGCGGCCCTCGGCTACATCGAAGACTTTGTGGCGGCGCAGATCGCAGAAGGTTGTCACGTACTTGCCGTTGCGATGGAGCGTGTGCTCGTCGATACCCAGCACCGCAGGACACTCCAGGCGGCTGCGCTCCCTGGCCTTTAGCTGAGTAAATCGGTTGTAGTTGCGAGCCACCGTCGCCGCCCCGATTCCCTCGCGCTCGGCCAGACGCTTGGCGCTGATCCCGTCCTCGTGATCCTGGTAGAGCTTCTCCAGATACGGCTCGGTGAACCGGCGTCCTTTCCCAATGCCCGGCAACGCCTGGTTGAAGGTCCTCAGACAGTCCTGACAGCGGTAACGACGCCTCACCACATCCAACTCCACCTCATCCTTAAAGCAGTTCAGGTGCCTCACTATCCGGTCACTGCGACCCCGGCTCCTCAGCCGCGTGCCTCCACAACACGGACACTCAGGGGCAAGCTTCGTCGCTACCTTTATTAAGGTCCGACTTCGCTTGCTATTTACCGACGATACTTCGTAATCTGGCAGGCCTATATAAAACATTACAGGGAACATGTTGAGTGACTTCCATTCGCATGTCCCCACTTTTTGACGAAGAACGCTTTACATGCTCAGAATCCCGCATATGCGGGATCGTTGGTTCTACCAAGCGAAGCGCCATGACCAGAAGAGCCCAATCCAGGCCCTACACCTAAATTTGACTAAAAGCCCGCATGGCCAAGCCGCTATCCGGGCTTTTCATTGGCCCAATGGAAAAACCCTACCGCGTCTATGTATTAGAAAACACAAAAGGGAAACGATATATCGGTCTTAGCGAACGAACTTGCTGGTCTTTTCCGAGCTGCCCGACTTGCCGGTCCCTGTCTTAGGGGTGAACTTGTATAATCCTTATACCAGTAATTAACCCTGTA
>JBEAQI010000336.1:0-4044 GCA_041163965.1 Verrucomicrobiota bacterium
GGCTCGATCCGGACGCGGTCACTCTCCGACGCCAGCATACGCATGTATCCATAAACCTCCGCATGGGTCAGATGGCGCTCGCCCACCTCAAACCCAAAATACTCGGCCGGCGGCGTGATCCCCGTCCGGTACGGGGAGGCCTCCGCAAGGACCCCACCCCACAAAACCACCCACGCCCACCACAGCTGCAACACTGCCCTCTGTCGCCAACTCGTCCGGCCACCCCATTTGAATGGATAAGGTGCTCCTGCATTGTCCCCAAACTCGACTTTATCCATTGGCTCTCTCATGCCCTCACCCTACTCGTCACCCCCAAGAAGCCAATCCGATTTGACACTTTTTTACCAGAGCCCCTGAACGTTTACCATCAAGCGCTTACACGCTTGCAGGCGGCATCATTAGGGGCTGAGCTGAAACGATGTCTGGTATTCCAACCTACCCCCGGCCTGTTCTGCTCCTACTTGCGACTCTATGGTCGGTTCCCTCCTTCGGTGAAACGCCCGTTGCAAATGACCCCGCGGCCGCCATCCTTGGCGACGCGCTTCTGAGCAATTCCGCGGCCGACTTTCTCGAAGACCTCTGCGATTTGCATGGCCCGCGAATGATTGGCACTGACGGGCATCGGGGCGCCCTACGCTTCCTCGAACGCCACCTCCGCCAGTTGGGATACTCCCCGCGGCCGCAGGATTTTTCATTTCCCGGTTGGGAGCGAGGCGAGGCCTCAGTCCGGGTGGAGGGGCCACTTCAACGGGAGCTGCGGGCCATTGCCCTAGGATACGTCGGCAATGGCAGCGTCCAGCGGGCGCCCCTGCTCTATCTGGAATCGAATGAAATTGAGTCGCTCGACCCCGCGCTCCTAAACGGCAAGGTCCTTCTGCTGAAGCCAAATCTGCGCCTATCTTTGGAGCAATGGCACCAGCTCGCAAAACAAGGCGTTCTTGGCGGCCTCATGATCAATCGGGTCGACGGGGGCCAGCTGCTGGCCCGCACCACCAACCATGGCGGGGAATCCACTCCCGTCCCGGTGTTCAGCATTACCAGCGAAGAAGGGCATTGGCTGCGACGTCTCCTCGAGCGGGAGCTTACCGTAACCGTATCGCTGTCCTGCTCAAACATCAACAAGCCGATGCGGGGCACCAACCTCATCGCCACCCTCCCGGGCCAGAGTGAGGAGAAAATTGTCCTTGGGGCGCACTTTGATTCATGGGACCTCGGGCAGGGCGCCATCGATAACGGGCTCGGCGTGGCCCAGGTGCTGGAGGTGGCCCGCTTGCTCAAAAAAAGGAGCCCGCTCAATCGCTACACAATCGAATTTGTCTGGTTTGACGCCGAGGAGTTTGGCCTCTGGGGGGCCCGCCGCTACGTGGAATCGAATCCGCTCGATCCGATCCGCGCCATGGTCAACCTCGACATGGTCGGCAAACCGATTCAGGTCAATGCAATGGGCTTCTCGGCCCTTGTTCCAACCTTGGATGCCTTCAACGCGTCGCTTGGAGCGTGGGCCTTCGACAAGCCCACTGCCGATAAAATGTGGCTGGGTAGCGACCATCAGGCCTTCGCGCTCAAAGGAGTCCCAGTCATCACCTTCAATGCCCCGATCGCCCCTGAAGATGTCCGCTATTATCACGATCACGCCGATACCTTCGATCATATCGACACCCGGGAATTGGCCGAAGCCTCCGCCATCACCGCCCTCCTCGTCCACTTCCTTGCCAATGATCCGGCCCCTCATCCAGGCCGCCTCAGCGAGGCGGAAGCCGCGGATCTCTTCACAAAGGCCGGCCTTAAAGAGCGCCTGCAGGCCTCCGGTCTCTGGCCGGATGCGTTTGAGACGGCAATATCCGGCACCGATTAAATCGGGCTGTAAGACACCCCGCTTCTCACCGAGTTGGGGAAAATCCCTTGTCAAGCATCCCCCTTCCTGCCACCCCTTCCTCATGCAAATCGCCCATAACACGGTTGTCGCCATGCACTACAAACTGACCAATCCCGCCGGTGAGGTCATTGATTCCAGCGAAGGACGCGAGCCGCTCGCTTACCTGCATGGCCACCAGAACATCATCAGCGGACTGGAAAAGCAGCTCAAGGGAAAATCCGCTGGTGATGCCCTCATCGCCCACGTTCCCGCCGCCGAAGCCTACGGCCTTCACGACCCGGCCCTCGTCGTCCAAGCCAGCCGCTCTCAATTTCCTCCGGAAGCGGACCTCGTCTTGGGGATGCAGTTTCAGGCGCAAACCTCCACCGGCCAGACCATCGCCACCGTCACCGGTATCAATGGCGACGACATCACGGTTGACACCAACCACCCGCTCGCCGGCGTCGACCTCTCCTTCGACGTCCAAATCGTCTCCGTCCGCCCCGCCTCCCCATCCGAAGTCGACCACGGCCACGTGCATTCTCACGGCTCGCATTGCTAGCCAACCGCTCAGGGCATCAACCTGCTCCGCCGCCAAACCGGCACCCCCAGCACCGCTCTCGCCCAGCACGAAAGTTTGCTTGCCTCCCGCCACCTTTTCTCTCTCCTTTTTCCCAGCTTGCTAAAGCAGGCTCCTAAACACGGTGGGATGGCAGAGTGGCCGATCGCGGCGGTCTTGAAAACCGTTGGGCCAGTGATGGTCCCGGGGGTTCAAATCCCTCTCCCACCGCCATTCTTTTAGTGATTACTCCGCTAACAAAATAGGTTACACATCGGGTCTCGGCATTGCTATCGGGATCGGGTTTCGGGCCTTGTTTTAGGCGAATCTCATGACGTCCGATAGCGATGCTGATCATGTTAATCATATTCTTGGCGGAACGTTAATGGCCGTTCGGCATGCTCACGGTGAGGCATGCCAATCGAGAACCTGATGCCCCACCGCATTGGTTCTCCTCTTGGGTCGCCGGCAGCCAAAGTAAGGCCCCCACATCCCCTCCAGCGCTCTACCCGCGCTGGCTGACTGTTTCCTTGATTTCAGGGATTGCAAACGGAGCAAAGGGCCCAAACGCTCGCCTCATGGAATCGGTGGCCATTGTTGGGACAGGCATTGCCGGGATGGCATGCGCGCATCGCCTGCGGGGCAAGGCGCTCATCACGCTGTTTGAATCCTGCCCTGAACCGGGAGGGCACACCCATACGCGGGACGTGCCCGGACCGGAAGGCCCCATACCGGTCGACACGGGCTTCATGGTCTACAACGAAGTGACCTATCCGCTCCTGACCGCGCTCTTTGCCGAATTGGGGGTGGAAACGGTGGAGACCGACATGTCTTTCGGGGTACAACACCGGGAGACGGGGCTTGAGTTTTGTGGAACAGGCCTCGGGGGCCTCTTTGCGCAACCAGTCAATCTGCTGCGCCCAGCCTTCTGGGGAATGCTGCGGGACGTTGTCCGCTTCAACCGGATTTCCACGGACCTCTGCCAGGAAGGGCGCTCGGAGGAGCGCTCGCTGAGGGCCTTTCTTGAGCACCATCGCTTTGGGCAGGCATTCAAGGACCAGTACCTGCTGCCCATGACCGGCGCCATTTGGTCCACCCCGCCCGACCAGATGCTTGAATTCCCGGCGCAGACCCTCCTGCGCTTCATGTACAATCATGGCCTCTTGGGTGTCACCACCCACCATCAATGGCGCACCGTCAAAGGGGGCTCGCGGCAATATCGGGACAAGCTCCTTGCGCCCTTCCGAGACCACCTGCATTGCGACTGCCCGGTCCAGCGCATCCGGCGCCAGGGGGACCAAGTCCAGCTCACGGACGGCCTCGGCCGGGAACACCGCTTTGACCGGGTCGTGGTCGCCACCCACGCCGATACGGCGCTGGGTCTGCTTGAAGCGCCCACCGCCTCCGAGCGGCGCCTCCTGCAGGCCTTTTCCTACTCCACCAACCGCATCACCCTGCATGGGGACCTTTCGGTGATGCCACGGGCGCGGCGGGCATGGGCCTCATGGAACTATCGGCTCGATCCGTCTCCGCATGGCCCCGCCGCCAGCACGCATTACTGGATGAACCGCCTGCAACACATCCCCGACCATACCCCCGTGCTCGTGTCGCTCAATGATCCGGGACGCAT
>JBEAQI010000337.1:0-10604 GCA_041163965.1 Verrucomicrobiota bacterium
AAGGAAGCGATCGATTTACTGATCCAGAAAAGCCCCAACTTGAAAAAGTACCGGCAAAAACTGGAGGCCATGCAGCCCGGCGCCTATTGCGTCCACCGAGCCTGGGGCCTCGGCCAAATCAAGCAGTACGATGAGCGGGAAAACCGCCTCCTCATCGATTTCGCTGAAAAGGCGGGCGAACACGCCATGGACCCGTCCTTCTGCGTCGATAAACTGGACATCCTCGCCGATGATGACCTGCTGGTACGCAGCCAGACCGAGCCGGGAACCATCGAAAAACTGATCAAGGATCAGCCCACCGAACTGGTCAAAGACATCCTGAAGCGCGCCAAGGACCAAAAGGCCACCGCCCTCGAGATCGAGACCATCCTCTCCCGCCTCATGGGCAGCGCCAAATTCAAGAAATGGTGGACGCAGGCCAAAAAGGCCCTCGTCAAGGATCCCATGATCGCCGTGCCCACCAAGAAAACCGACCCATACGTCCTTCGTGAGGAGCAAATCACCGCCGAAGAGGAAGTTCTCGACGAGTTTTTTGAAACGAAGGCCCCAAAAAAGAAAATCAACCTCGCCACCAAGCTCATCGAACTGTCCGTCCAACACAAGGACATCGAACAGGACTTGCCGCGAATCCTCACCGAGCTGGCGGGCTCCCTCGCGGAAACAAAACAGCTCAACCCCGGTGAACGTCTCCACGGCATATGGGTGCGCAATGACCTTGCGCGGTTTATCGAGGATGATCCGGAACGGCTCGAGCCAACCTCTGCTTCCATTATTCTCGATTCCAACGACCTCTCTGCTCTCGCCGAGCAAATCCCCTCCAACCGCTACGAGCGCTACCTCGATTTGATCAAACGCACCCTCCCGGATCAATGGGAACGGTCCGTGTTTGAAATCCTCAAAAACAGCTCCGGCAAGCTCACCGGTGAAGCCATCAACTTCCTCGTCAAAAATGAGCTGGAGGAAGCGATCGCGAAAACGTTCGATCGCTGGTTGGTCGAGCAGAACCTGAAAGCCCCCGTCCTGACCTGGATCCTCAAAAATCGTCAGTCGAAACGGTATTCCTCCATGCTGGAAGGGCTCATGACCCCACGGTTGCTGGGCGCCATCTTCTTCGCCATCGACTACGAAGCCCTTCAAAATGCCAGCACCCGGCGCATCCCGCTTGCCGAACTGGTCAGCGATGACAAGGAACTCATCAGCGACCTCTTGAGCGATGCCAACTACGAGACCGCTCATGACCTTGCCCAAACCCTGATGCTCAATCAGGGATTCGAAGACCTCTCCAAAAAGTCCATTCTCGCACGCTTTATCCGCCTCTTTCCGAGCATCCAAGCCATCGTCGGCGGGGAATCAGGCAGCGATGCGAATACCTCCAGCGACCTCGTTGTCTCGGAATGGAGCTTCGCGGAACGGAAAAAGGAATACGAATTGCTCGTCACCGAGAAGATCCCGAAAAATAAAGAGGATATTGCCGAAGCACGTGCTCACGGCGACCTCAAGGAAAACTCGGAATACAAGATGGCCCGGCAGGATCAGGATGTCCTATTGGCCCGCAAGAATGAGCTGGAAATGGCCCTCAACAAGGCTCGCGTGACGGACTTTTCAGAGGCCAAAACGGATGTCGTCAGTATCGGCAGTGTGGTCTCTCTGGTCGAAGCCTCCACCCAACAAAATGTGTCCTACAGCATTTTGGGCGCGTGGGACGGACAACCGGAGAAAAATATTCTTTCCTATCAGACACCCCTCGCCCGCGCCCTTCTGGGTAAATCCAAAGGCGAAAAGGTGGGCGTCGAGATCGATGGACACGAGGAAACCTGGACGGTCATGGACATTTCACGCTGGGTGGACCGCGCCTGATCCACTCCCTCTGTCCTCATGGGTGATCCAGTCGAGTTGATCAAGCTGCTTGGGGATCCCACCCGCCTGCGCCTGCTCAGCCTTCTCGAAGAGGAATCGCTCTCCGTCTTGGAGTTGCAGGAAATCATGGATATGGGCCAGTCGCGCATTTCCTCGCATCTGGCCATCCTGCGGCAAGCGGAATTGGTCGACGACCGTCGGGAAGGAAAAAAGAGTTTCTATTCGCTCAAACCTCCGCGGGCACCCCTCTTGGTTGGGGTCTGGAGGGCGTCCCTCGACGCCGTTCGCAACACTGCTCAGGCCCTCGCCGATCGGGACAACCTGCACCGAGTCACGGAACGCCGCCGCGCAGAGTCGGAGGCTTATTTCAATATGGTGGCCGGAAAATTGGGAAAAAACTATTGTCCGGGGCGCTCATGGGAAGCCATCGGCCATTTCCTTCTCCTCCTGACCCCGGAGATCGACATCGCCGACCTCGGCGCGGGTGAAGGCGTGCTCTCACAACTGCTCGCGCGTCGGGCCCGGTCCGTCATCTGTATCGACAACGCTCCTGCCATGGTCAAAGTGGGCTCGGCCCTCGCCCGCGATAATGGATTCGACAACCTTCATTACAAGCTGGGCGACATCGAATCGGTTCCGCTTTCCGACCAATCCGTGGACCTCGCCCTTCTCAGCCAGGCCTTGCACCACGCGGAACGGCCCCCAAAGGCCCTCAAGGAAGCCTTTCGCATCCTTCGACCAGGTGGCCGGATCGCCATCCTCGACCTCAAACAGCATGCCTTCGAAAAGGCCCATGAGCTCTACGCGGACCGCTGGCTCGGATTCTCTCCAAACGCGCTCTATCAGTGGATCCGGCAAGCGGGCTTTGACAACATCTCGGTGGATACGGTCTCAAGGGAAGCCCAGGAACCGTTCTTTGAAACGATTCTCGCCACCGCGGTCCGCCCGCTATAGCGCTCAAAAATCTCGCAAGGATTTGATCGTTTCTCCCATCGCCTCCTCGTAGAAGGCTTCAAGCAAGGCTTGGATTTCCTCCGGCTCCTCACACCGTAAAACGCGTACCGCCAGTCGCTTTGCATCGTTGAGCCGGATCCGCCGAAGGAGAAACTTGACCAATGGAAGCGAGCCGATCGCCAAGGACAGCTCCGCCGCCCCAAGCCCAATGAGGAGGGGTGCGTAAAGGGGATCGCCAGCCAACTCTCCACAGACACTAACGGGAATGTTGCGCACCTTGCCCTGCTGGAAAATAAAATTCAAGGTACGGATGACACTGGGCTGGTTCGCTTCGTACAGGTAAGCAATGCGATCGTTGATCCGGTCCACTGCCAACAGGTATTGCATCAGGTCGTTCGTCCCGATGCTGAAAAAATCACAGTGAGGGGCCAGCAAGTCGGTGATGACCGCCGCGCTGGGAACCTCAATCATCGCTCCACGCTCGATCGGCGCCGGAGGCGTGAAGCCAGTCGCACGCACCTCTTCCAACGCCTCCTCGAACAGACGGTTCGCCCGCTTCAACTCATCAAGGCTCGAAATCATCGGATACAGGATGCGGATTCGACCAAATTGGCTGGCCCGGATAATCGCCCGCAACTGCTCCTTGAAGACATCCTTGTTCTCGAGACAAAAACGAATCCCGCGAAATCCCATGAACGGATTGGCCTCGCGATAGCCGGTCAAACTGCGGTGGGGATTTTTATCACCGCCCAAATCCAAGGTTCGGATCGTCACCGGATGGGGCTGCATGGCCTTCACAATTTCGCTGTAAACCGCGTACTGCTCCTCCTCATCCGGAAAATCGGGAGACGCCATGAAAATGTTTTCGGTCCGGAACAATCCGATCCCGCTCCCCCCCGCGGCGCGCATCCGGTCATGGCCCTCGACACCCTCGATATTCAACAATAGATCATACTCAACATGGTCCAGTGTCACGCAGGGCAGGTTCAATTCGGACAATAACCGGTCCTGAATGTGTTTCTGCTCCGTCGCCAAACGCCCGTACCGCTCCAGTGTTTCCTCGCTGGGATTGAGATACACATGCCCCCGGTACCCATCGACGAGGATCTGATCTCCAAAATCGGCCCGCTCCAGAAGATCGTGGACACCAACCACACAGGGAATGCTGAGGGACCGGGCCATAATCACACTATGGCTGGTGCGGCTCCCCACCTCCGTCACCATCGCGATGACTTCATTCACATTCAGCAAGGCCGTCTCCGACGGGGCCAGATCCCTCGAAATCAGAACATGCTGCCCGCTGGATCCGCGGGCCGCCCCGGGGAGGTGCTGTTCACAGCCCAACAAATTGCAGATGAGGCGCTTGGAGACGTCCCGGATATCCGCAACCCGCTCCTTGATGTACTCATCGTCGATCTGCGCGAAGGCTTGAATGTAGCGGTTCGCCACTTCCTGAAAACAGTACTCGATGTTGAAGCCGGTTTCGACAACCTCCTGAATCGTGTCCTCGATCAAAGCCCGATCCTCAAGGACGAGCTGGTGAGCGTCGAATATCGAAGCCTCCTCTTCCCCAACCTTTTCCTCCACTTCTGCCCGAATCGCGGATATCTGCCGCCGGGTCTCCATCAGCCCCTGCTCAAAACGCGCAATTTCCTCTTCCCGGCGCTCAGGGGGCACACCATAGCGAGGAACCTCCACTTCACCCTGATAAAAAGTGAACAGGGGTCCGTGCGCTACCCCGGGTGCGGCAGCGATTCCTTTGAAGAGGACCTCTTTGGAGTCTTTTTTTTGCATTTGATTTGACAAAGAGCCGGCAGAATTGGGGTTGCCCCGCCCAAAGATGGCAAGTCCTTATTTCAAGGCTGTCCGCACCAGCCAGAAATCTTCTCCCCATGCCGCCCGAATCACCTCGATGGCCCCCTTTGTATCGGACTCGTCGGCGTCTGGAAAGGCAAAACAGGCGCTACCGCTGCCGCTGAGTTGGGTGCGCCAGCCAAAGGTCTCCCGCAACTGCCCCAACAGGGTCGGAAACGTCGGCAACCACCCCTCCGCCAAGCGCATGAAGTCATTGCGCAACGGCGGCAGATCAGCGCCACTGTCCTCCCATTCGCGCAGGGCCTCGACCGCCCCTGCCTCACTGGAATAAACCGCCGCTGCCGCCAGCCGACGGTAGGCCTCAGCAGTGTTGATGGCAAAAGGCGGCTTGAACAGAATCACCGGCCGCCCCTTCAACCGGGCCTGCAGGGGCGCCGCCAAAGGCGCGATCCGTTCGCCCCGGCCCTCCATCACTACCGCCTCGCTGCGCAGAAAAAGGGGACAGTCACTCCCAATGGCAAGGGCCAATCCCGCCCAGTCCAGCCTCGCGGTGGCCTCTGGCCACAAGCGCCCCAAGGCCCGCAAGGCTCCCACCGCGTCACTGCTTCCGCCTCCCAAACCGGCTCCAACGGGAATTGCCTTGCTCAGCTCCGCGCTCAGCCGGCCATGCGCCACCTGCGTCGCCTCCCGTACCAACCGGAAGGCCTCCAGCACCGAGCACTGCTCAATTTCGCCCTCCGCTCCCTCGATGTTGACGCGGTCGGGCCCCGTGGCGGACGCATCCCAACTCACCCGCAGGGTATCCGCAAATTGGGTCTGGGCCACCACACTGTGTAAGGCATGGAATCCATCTCCCCTTCGCCCCAGCACCTGCAAGGTCAGGTTGATCTTCGCGGGACACCTTTCCTCCACTGTCATCAGCTTCATCAAATGAAGATTTGCGCTTCAACCGCTCAAGGTCAAAGGTATTGGCATGCAGCACGTCGCCCTCCTTCTCGCCGGTGGTTCGGGGACCCGCATGGAACAGCCCGCCCAAGACAAAATCCTGCTGGAAATCGCGGGCAAAACGGTCTTCGGGCACGTTCTCACGGCCTTCCTCGCCAGCAGCTGCCTCGATGGCCTGATCGTCGTCTGCCGCAACGAGTCGCAGCGCCGGACGCTGCAAGCCATCGTCAGTCGGGAACGCCCGCTGATCCCCGTCCTCTATACGCTCGGAGGTGCCACGCGGCTCGAGTCCGTTCGCAATGGGCTTTCCCTGCTCCCCAGCGAGACGCGATATGTCCTCATTCACGACTGCGCCCGCCCTGCCATCCAACCGGAAACCATAAGAACTCTGTGCGAGCACGTGGTGGGAACCAATGGCCCGGTATCGCTTGCGCATCGCGCCACTGATACGCTCCGCTCCTTTTCCCACGATCCATCGCTAAACGCGGCTCCCAGCAAAGCTTTACAACGAGACACGATCTGGGCCATGGAAACCCCGCAAGGGTTTCCGCGGGACCAACTGGAGGCCCTCCACCCACTCTCCTCCCTCGACGCCACCGACGATCTGGCCTGTTTTGAGCAGGCAGGTATTCCGCTCCACCTCATCGAATCAACCACTCCCAACCCAAAACTGACCCGCCCCGCGGATCTCCCCTATCTTGAATCGCTGTTACGCAAAATGCCTGCTTCCACCGCTTTACCCTCCCTCCGTGTTGGACACGGCTACGATATTCACCGCCTCAAGGTGGGTCTGCCGCTTATCATCGGAGGCGTTTGCATTCCCTCGGAGGTCGGCCTCGAAGGGCACTCGGATGCGGATGTGCTCTCGCACGCCATCGCTGATGCCATCCTCGGCGCGCTGGGCCTGCCCGACATCGGCCACTTCTTTCCGAACACCGACCCTGCCCTCAAAGGCATGTCTTCGCTCTCCATCATCGAGCGTGCCGTCGCCGAAGCGACTGGCAAAGGCTATCGCCTCCTGAATTGCGACTGCTCGCTCATAGCAGAGAAACCACGCCTTGCGCCTCACATTGGGATGATGAAAGAAACCCTCGCGCCCATCCTTGGCCTCGAACCGGACGCGATCGGCATCAAGGCCACCACCCAGGAAGGCATCGGCTCCCTCGGGCAAGGGCAAGGGATCGCCGCCCAAGCGGTTGTTCTGCTGGGCGCTTAGGCCCCGAAGACCCCGCCCTCAGGGAAAAAACGGGCGATTTCGGCCGCCGCAGCCTCGGGACTGTCCGAGGCATGAACGATGTTCAACATCATGTCCGTGCCCCAATCGCCTCGTATTGTGCCAGCAGGCGCCACAAGGGAATTTGTCGGGCCCACCAAGTTGCGCACCCGCTCAATCACCGACTTGCCTGACAGCACCACCACCATCACCGGACGCGAACTCATGAAAGCCTCGATCTCCGGAAAAAAGGGCTTGTCCGCAATATGGGCATAGTGATCGCGTAGGAGTCCGCCATCCAGCTGCATCATCTTCGATGCCACAATAGCACATCCAGCTTCTTCGAAGCGGGCCAAGGTGGCCCCGACTTTGCGCTTTTCAAACGCGTCGGGTTTTAAAATAATTAAGGTATTATCCATGTTTCTAGCGTTTTATATTGTCACACCTAGGAAAGGGTTATCGTGACTGGCAAGGATAAACCCTCCACTCCTGTCATGCTCCCCGCTGCCATTGCCACGGATCGTCTTCTGGACCTGCTCGGCCCGGAGCAGGTGCGTACCGATCCGGAAAGCCGCTATCTGGCCTCCATGGACAACTTGCGATTCAGTCGCCTGCCCGCCGCCCGCATCTTTCCCGCCGATGAATCGGCCATCCGCACCGTCCTATCCCTCGCCAACGAATACAGCGTCCCCATCACCACTCGCGGCGCTGGCTCCGCCACCACCGGTGCCACCTCTCCGCTGGAGGATGGCTGGGTCCTCGATCTCTCTGCGTGGAAACAGGTCCACATTGACCCTGTGGCCCGCATGGCCTACGTGCAACCCGGCCTTACACTCGCGGAGCTGGATGCCGCCGCCGCTGAATTCGGCCTCTTCTACCCGCCCGACCCAGGCTCCCGCGAATACGCCACCATCGGCGGAACCATCGCCACCAACGCCGGAGGCATGCGGGGTGCCAAGTACGGCGTGACGCGCGACTACGTTCTGGCCTTGGAAGGCTTTCTCGGAAATGGTGACTTTGTGCGCTGGGGCGCCAATCTGCGAAAATTCGCCGCCGGCTACAATATGCGGGACCTTTGGATCGGCTCGGAAGGCACCCTCGGCATCATCACCGGTGCCGTGCTGCGCCTGATCCCCCGTCCCGCCCACCGCTGCACCGCCATCGCCGTCTTTGCCTCCGAGGCCGAGGCCCTCTCTGCCAGCCACGGCCTTCTGCTCGCCGGCAAAACACCGTCCGCCCTTGAATTCATTGACCGCCTGAGCATAGAGTCCGCCTTCGCTTTCTGGCAGCGCACCGATCCGCAAACCCTCGCCGCGCTCCCGGATTGTCTGCGCCACTGGCAGACAAACCAGGAAAAACCGGCCCTCCTCCTCATTGAGACCGATGGCCCCCACCAGGATGCGCAGGCGCAAATGCATGCCATCCTTGATCAAATTGCCCCGCTCAGCAAGGGCCACTTCGAGGCCACTGACCCGAATACCACCGCCCAGCTCTGGAAAGTGCGCCGCTCCTGCTCGCAAGCCATGTTTGAATGGGGCCCGCGCAAGCTCAATGAGGATGTCGTCGTCCCCGTCGATGCTCAGCTGGAATTGCTCCGCTTCGTCGATGGCCTGCGGCAATCGACGGGCTTGGCCACCCCAACCTTCGGGCATGTCGCCGACGGGAATTTCCATGTCCATATCATGTTCGACGACCGCAAACCGGAAACGGTCGAGGCTGCCCGCCGTGCCCTGCACAGCCTCATGGAAAAGGTCATCGACCTCGGCGGCGCCATTTCTGGTGAGCATGGCATCGGCCTTGCCAAGTCCACCTTCCTCCATCTCCAGCACGGCCCCGCCGAAATAGCCGCCATGAAGGCCGTCAAGCACGCCTTGGATCCGGCCGGCATCCTTAACCCGGATAAAATCTGGACCGCCTGCGACACAAGCGCTGCCCCAAGGGAGGCTATTCGCCTGCCGTGGGATCACTGAACGCCATCCCCCTCCACCAATCATGAAAACGCTCATTGTCGAAGATCAGGTCCTTTTCCGCGATTTTCTCGTGGCCGTCCTACAGCGCAACGACGCTCTGCTTCCACTCGGCACCGCGGGGGATGGGCGCGTCGCCCTCGACCTGTTCCGCGCCCACCACCCCCGCCTCGTCCTCCTCGACATCCTCATTCCGGAACAGTCGGGCATCCTTGTCGCCCGCCACATTCTCAAGGAAGCCCCCGCCACCCGGGTCATCGCGCTCTCGTCAGAAAGGGACCCGAAAACGCTCTATCAGATTCATCAACTGGGCCTCGCAGGGTTCATCGATAAAAATGAAACCGATGCCCCCACCCTCACCCAAGCCATCTCCACCGTCTTGAGCGGGGGCCAGTTCTTTTCGGAAAGTTACCGTGCCACCGTTCGCGCTATCCGCACCGACCCGGACGCTTTCCACAAAATCCTCAGCCCACGCGAACAGGAATTTCTCACCCTCGTCGGCAGTGGCCTTCCGGATGAAGAAATCGGCCGCAAACTGGGCATCAGTCTTTCATCCGTTCCGACGTATCGGCAGAATCTCTACAAAAAACTGGGCCTGCACAGCAACACGGAGCTGATCCGCTATGCCCAGGAGAAAGGCTTCTGGAAACAAGCCTTCAAGGACCTCGGCCTCGAAAACTCATACCACTGGCACCGCTGACACGCCCCTCCAGCTTACCAGTCAAGGCATCGCTCGATGTCCTTCCGAAGCCGCCTCAACAAAGGCCGTAACCGCCCCCATTCAAGCTGCATGGCACCGCTGTCGGCCGCCTGCGCGGCCAACATCAAGGCCGTCACCCGTTCGGGCACCTGCGCCATCTTCACCATCCGCAGATGTCCCAACAGCCGGTGCGCAGCCTTTCTCACTGCTTCCGACTCCGCCGCCTCCATCGCCGCCGACAATTCGTCGGAGTACTCCACCAAGTATCCCTCCCATCGCTGCAATACAGGCGCCCAGCCTCCCTCGGAAGGCAACTCCGCCAGCAGGCCCTTGCCCTCAATGAGACAAGGACGCAGCACCACGCCGCGTAATATCTGACGCAAGCGCTCCGACGACAGGGGCTTGCCGATAAATTCATTCATTCCCGCCTCCAGGCACCGCAGGCGCAACTCCACCGTCGCCGCCGCCGTCATCCCAATAATCCGCGTGGAAGGATCAACGGCAGGATCCGCACGCAGGGCCCGGGCCACTTCCAGCCCGTTCATTCCGGGCAAATCCCAATCGAGAAAGATGACCTCATAGCTTCCCTCCCGCCCCATTTGCAGGCCCTGCAACCCGTCCTCCGCCAGCGCCACACGGCACCCCAGACCGCTCAACATTTGGTCCAGAAGAATGCGGTTGTATTCCATGTCCTCCACCACCAGCACCTCCAGGCCTTCCACCAATGGCAGTGCCTCGGCCACAACCGCTGACGGCCTAGCATCCTCCATCCCCACCGGCAAACTCACGAAAAAGGTCGATCCCTTACCGGGCTCGGACTCCACCTCCAAAGCGCCCCCCAGCAGATCCACAAAGCGGTGCACCAGAGTCAGCCCCAACCCCGTCCCAGAAGTCTTAAGGCTCTCCTCCCGAACCTGGAAAAATTTCTCGAAAATACGCTCCTGATCCGGCGCCGGAATCCCGCGCCCGCTGTCCTCCACCCATATCCGCAATAACCCCTCCGCCTCCCCACGGGAACGCAGCAAGACCCCTACATGCACCCGGCCACGCTCCGTGAACTTGATGGCATTGCTCGCCAGATTCCCCACAATTTGCTGCAACTTCCGGGAATCGGATCGAACCATCACCCCCCCGCCAACCTGCATGTCCGTCG
>JBEAQI010000338.1:0-2942 GCA_041163965.1 Verrucomicrobiota bacterium
GCCAGCCTCGGCCAGAGCGTCCACCAAACCGCACAGCGATTCGAACGCATTCTGGAAACCGCCTTCGAGGACATCATCGTCGTCGGTGGCGGAGCCAAGAATTCGCTCTTTTGCCAGCTCATGGCGGATGCCTGTGGCAAACGGGTCACCAGCTACAGCCTCGAAGCCACCAGCCTCGGCAACATGGCCCACCAGCTTCTCGCCGCAGGGGCCGTCGACTCGCTCGAGGCCTTCCACGCACTGCTCCTGCCAAGCCTCTCCCCAAAGGTTTACCACCCCAGAGACTGAAAGCCCCCGCCTAGCGGTGAAAACGGGATAGGTGCGTGGCCAGCAGCAGGCCGCTCAACACCACCCCAGGCAATATGACCAGCGACGGAGCTTGGTAGAGATAGGCTTGGTTCTGTTTCAAAATGGAGCCGAGCTCCGCAAAATCGGGATCGCCGATCAGCCCGAGAAAGGCAAGGCCACTCAATTCAAGGGCACTGATCGCGAACAGAAGCCGCCCAAGGGCAAACAGGTCGGGAACCAGATTGGGCCAGATCGCCCACTGAAACAAACGCCACCCCCTTGCGCCGATCACCTCGCTGGCCTGCACAAAGAGCGCTCCTCTGGTCTTGATCCAGTAAACGCGCAACTGGCGGAAGGCAAAGGCAAGATTGCCCAGTGCCACTGCCCCCACCAAGGCTCCGGGGGACGGTTGCAGAAATACCAGTAACAACAACCCGATGAAGATAACAGGCATTGCCACCCATATCCCCACCGCCATCCGGATCAGCCGCCCGGGAAATCGGGGGAAGGCGCGCTCGAGCGCCACCAGCAACGCCGCAAGAATGACGGTCGCGCCCAGGGACAGCAAGGCCAGCAGAACCGTGTGCCCCGCCCCGGCCCACAAGCGACTCAGAAAATCGCGCCCCAGCCCGTCAATTCCAAGCCAATGGGCAAAACTGGGTCCGGCCAGGGCCTCGTCGCGGAATAGTTGGGCGCTGGGATCGTACGGGGTCACCACCGTCCCCACCAAGGCCACCGCGAGTAGCCCCAACGCCACATGGTCAGCGGCGCGAAAAGGGAACGGCCTCATGTCGTGGCCTCGGGTTGATTGAGTTGCCGATCTAGCAGGGCCGCCACAAAATCAGCGACCAAAACCAGGGACAGGGAAAGGACGACCACCAGCATCAGGCCATGCTGAATGACAAAAAGATCGCGGTTGAGCACTCCCTCCACCAGAAAACGCCCCATCCCGGGCCATGAGTAAACGGTCTCCGTCAACACCGCTCCGCCCATCAGCGCCCCCGCCTGGGTCCCCACCACCGTTACCACAGGACCACTCACCAGGCGGAGAATGTGCCGCCCCCAAATCCGCACCGCGGAAAATCCACGGGCCCGCAGGGCGATCGTCAACCGCTCCACAAAGGGCTCGCCCAACCGTGCCTCCAACGTCCCCGCTACCACCGCCGCGGGATAAAAGCCCAAGGTCACCACCGGGAGGACAAGGTGCCGCACGGCAATCGCAAAGGCCTCAGCATCACCTGCCAACAAGGCATCCAAAAGAAAAAAACCGGTCCCCATGGGTGCCGCATAGGTGAAGTCAAAGCGTCCCCCCACCGGCAGCCAGCCCAGCCAGACGGAAAAAACGAGCACCAATAGGATCCCGATCCAAAAGATCGGTACGGTCAGACCGAGAGCCGCCATTCCTCGAATCGGTTGCAGCAACCACCGCCACCCCGTGGCATGGCCCAACAAGACCATCCCCGTCCCAAAACTCACCCCAAACAGCAGGCCAAGGACCGCCAACTCGAGCGTAGCCGGCAGGAAACGGCCAACTTCCTCCACCACCGGCCTTCCGGAAATCAGGCTATCTCCCCAATCCAACGTCACAAAATCGACCAGCCCTCTCCCAAATCGCTGCCAAGCGGGATCATTCAACCCAAGTCCCTCGCGGATTTCGGCAATGCGGACCGGATCGGGATTCTTGACGCGGAGGCTCACCGGATCGCCCGGCATCAGCTCCACCGCCATGAACAGAAAAAGACTGGTCATGAAAAAAATCAGGAGAAGCCGCCGGCCCTCCCGCACCGCAAATCGGCCCAGCCGCGCCGACCGCGACAGAATGGTCTCGCCCGTACTCGTCATTCGGGATCACCAACCCACTGCACGGGCCCGAAAAAGTGGTTCCCGCTGGGCGAGAGAACATAGCCCGCCACACGGCTGTCCAGAATCGTGATCTGGTCGGCCTGCACCAGCGGAATGAGCGGCAGATCACGTCCCCACAGGTCCAGCGCTTCACGATACAAGCGTTCCCGCCCCTGCCGCCCAGTCTCGCGCAGCGCCGCGTCCAGCAGAGCGTCCATTTCCGCACTGCGGTAAAAGGAAATGTTCGTGGCCGATCCCACCACCGCCGCGCGGCTATGAAAAAACGTCGAGAGGAAATTATCGGGGTCCGGGGTGTCGGCCATCCAGCCGAGCAAGGCCAACTCGTATTCGCCCCGCCGCGTGCTGTGCAGATGACTCTTGAATTCGCGGTTGATAATTTCCACCCGCAAACCCACCGCCTCCAGATCACTGCGAATCAACGAGGCCACCCGCTGGGGATCAGGAAAATACATTCTCGGCTGACCAAAGGTCGCCAACCGGATCGGCTCCTCCACCCATTCGGGATGCGCTGCCACAAGGGCCCGCGCCTTCTCAGGATCGTACCGCACCGGTCCGGCTTCCGCAGGATGGGCGGGAAAGCCCTCCGGCAGAGGCCACTCGGCCACCCGCCCATACCCGTCCAGGGCCAGCGCCACCAACTGCTCTCGGTTGATCGCCGCCGCCACCGCCTCCCGCAATGTCACATCCTGCATCCGCTCGCTCAGCAGACTGAACGATAGGTAGCCAACGTTCATGCCTGGGGCCCGCTCAATCCTGAAACGGGGATCATCCGCCAAGTCACTCAATTCGGA
>JBEAQI010000339.1:0-3662 GCA_041163965.1 Verrucomicrobiota bacterium
GGACCCGGATCCGGTCATTGACATCAGCCGCGGCACGATCCGCATCGGCCAGCTCCGTGCCGGTCAATTCCATTTCCCGGTCGCTCTCTTCCAGCGACAGCGGTACCGGAGTCTTTTTCGCTTTCGCCGATTGCCGGCCCAAGGCGGCCGCCTTCGCTGCCACGGAAGCCTTCTTCTCTGCCGCGCTTTTTTCGCTGGCTTTGGCGCCTTTGGCCACGCTGGCCCCTTTGCCAGTGGCCTTCGCCGCCGGAACCTTGCTGGCCGGCTTTGCCGCAGGCGTCTTTTGGGCCTTGGTGACGCTGTTGGTGCGCACCTTTGCCGCGGCCGTCGCGGGTTTCGCAGGTTTCGATTGTTTCGCGGGTTTCACGGCCGCCGCGGGTTGGCCGGCGGGTGCTTTTTTCTTGGCGGCGGCTTTCTTTAAGGCCGCCTTTTTGGCGGATTTGGAGGGAGCAGTGGATTCAGTTTTCTTAGGATTCGGCATATGGTGAGAAGTTGGCAGTCCAGAGGCTGCTATTGACGTGGAAAGTTTAGGAAACTGTAAAAAAAGGAAAGGGACCTTTGGCCAGTTGCCTCACCAAGCGGTTCTTTTCCTCGATACGCTCACGCAACGTTGGAAGCGCTTTCGGGTCGAGGGCCTCCAAATTGATCTGTTCTTCGAGTTGCCGGATGGCTTCCCGAAGGTGCCGCCGAAAAAAAGACTGCAAGGTCTCCCTGACATAGGCACTCGCATCCAGAATAAGACGCTCTTCGCTCAGTATGCGGTTAAAGCATTGCCTCTCCTCGTCGGTTTCGAGGAGCGCGTAGAGATCATCCACGGATTCGATCGGATCAACTGTTGCTTGAGCGAGAATGCGAGAGAGAATCTTGCCTTCTGTTGTTTCGGATTTAATCCACTGATGGTCAATGACCTGCGCAAGAGATTCTGCCCAGCGGGCATTCTGCAGAAGGCCATAGAGAATATCGCCTTCGAGGTTTGTCAATGTCGGGGCCGTGTTTTTTTTGTCTTTGCCCAGCTTCTCCGCCGATGCGGATGGTTTGCGCGGGGCGGCGTTCGCGACAAATCGTTGGTAGTCCGTCTCCGCGGCCTTGGAAGAGACCCCAGTGACCACCACCGCCTCCTGAAAATAACCCTCGCGCACAACAGCGCTTGGAGCGGTAGCCATGAGGCGGAACAATTCCTCAAGGACCGCGGCCCGCTTTTCCGGGCTGGGATCAGGCTCCTCGAGCAGGGTACGTCCCGCGAAGCGAATGGCCGACTCGGGTTCGATGGCCCGCAGAGCCTCGCGGCCTTTATCGCGGAGGAAGCTGTCCGGATCCGATCCGTCTGGCAGGGAAATGACCCGCACCTCAAGGCTCTTGGCAAAGGCCATCGGGAGCAACCGCAGGATGGCCCGCACCCCCGCGGGATCTTGGTCGAGCAGGACATCGAGGTGGTCCGTGTAGCGTTTGATAAGGCTGATCTGACCTTCGGTGACAGAGGTTCCCTGTGGCGCGATGGCCTCCGCCAGCCCGCAACTCCAACAGCGCAGGGCATCCAACTGCCCTTCCACAAGAAGGAAGCGCCCGCTGTCCCGCACCGCCTCGCGGGCCCGGTCGAGATTGAAGAGCAGATGCCCTTTCTTGAAAATGAGGGTTTCGGGAGAATTGATGTACTTGGCTTTCCACGAGGGATGATCCTGGGGGGTGCACGGCAGTTGGCGGGCCGTAAAAGCGATCACCTGTCCCTGCACATCGCGGATCGGTATCATCAAACGGCCCCGGAAGACCGGCCACCACGAGGTGGGTTGGTGCGCCGCGCCTGGATGGAACAGCCCACTCTGGGAGAGCGCCTCGGTACGGAACTTTTTCTTGAGAAGGTGCTCCATGAGGGAGGGCCCCGCGACAGGCGAAAAGCCTATTTGAAAGGATTGGGCCAAGTCCGCCCCAAAGCCTCGCTCCTCCTCCCAATAGTCACGAACCGAGGATGCCACCGCATCGTCCGCCAGAAAAGCGCGGTGAAAATACTCCGTGGTGTATGAATGGATGTCCAGTAGGGCCTGCTTGAGAGATCGCTGTCCAGCATCCGGAGTGGCCCCATCCCGGTACCGGACCGGTATCGCGAAACGCTCCGCAAGCGTTTCCACCGCCTCGGCGAAGGTCAGCTTTTCCATCTCTTGAACAAAGGCGATCCCATCGCCCGCCAAGCCACTGGAGTGGCACTTATAAATGTTTTTGTCGGTCAGGACATAAAAGGACGGGGTTTTTTCCTGCGTGAAGGGACTCAGCCCCCGCCAATTTTTGCCGACCTGCCGAAGCTCCACCTCGGCCCGCACAATCTCGTAGAGCGGAATGGCCCGAACGGCGAAAAGGGTCTCCTCGGAAAAAAAAGCCATGGTCAACGAGGCCTCACCGGCCCAGCTGAGATAGTTCAGCTTCCACCCTCGACCGCTGCGGATGGTCTGGCGCCTCGCGCAGAAGGGCCTCGTAAAGTATCCGGGCATTCCGAACGCTGCCCTGCTCGGCATAGGCTCTCGCCAAGACCAGCATGATCTCGGGTTGCCCGGGAAAGCGGCGCAGGGCGGCCTCCATCTCCTCCGTAAGGCGCTCCGGCGGCAGGAGGCGCTGCGCCGCCCGCAAATATTGAAGAGCATACTTTGGATTGGTCGCATCACGGCGCGCGGCCTCGCTCGCCGTGGCCTGAGCCCAGCGGTCCTCGCCGAGGGCGAGATAAACCTCGCTCAACTCCGCCCAAACCTCCGGGCGCGCATCATTCTCCACAAGAGCCTGCTTGAAGGCACTCACCGCCCCCCGCAAATCTCCCACCTCCACAAAGGTCCGCGCCTCCGTGACCTTGTCCGGCGAAAGATCGGGAACCGGTTCCTCCACAATCGCCTCCCCTTCTGGTGCGATGGCCGCTTCACCCTCCGCACCGGTGCCCTCGCTGGCCACCACCACTTCCGCCTCTTCACTCGTCTCCGTAGCAGCGTGTTCACTGGCCGCCTGCGCCACCGCATTGGTCTCCGGCTCCATGGCAGCGCCCCGCTCTGACAGAGCGGGCCGCTCCTCCAAAGCCGCCAAGGCCGCCACAGCCTCGTCCTGGTGGCGCCTCCACTCGAGCAACTGGGGCCGCAACACCGCCAAGTCAGTCTGGTCCAAGCGGCTGGGATACTCGGCGTCCAGACGACCCATGAGCACCTCCGCATCGGCAAACCGCTTTGCCCGGACCGCCGTTTCCAGAAGCCCTAGCAGGGCCTGCTCACGGGTGGCGGTGTCGTCCAAGGCGCGACTGAACCATGTTTGTGCCTGCGCCAGATTGGCTCGAGCCATATACAAGCGGGCAATGCGGATTTTCTGAGCGGCACGGGCCTCGATCTGCTCCGCTGCCAAGAGGCATTCCAAGGCATCCCCGAACGCGCCCCGGCCCTCGTAGAGGTCAGCGAGAGTAATCCAGATGGAGGTGTCGTTGGGCTGGGTCAACAAGTACATGCGGTATTGCACGATGGCCTCGGCCTCATCTCCGCCCTCCCGCAAGGACTCCGCGGCGTAAAGGCGATATTCAGGTCGCTCCGGCACCAACTCCGCAATTTGAAGGAAGGTCATCGCCGAAAACAAAGGGTCTCCCTGCGCGGCATGGGCAAAGGCCAGCGCCTCCAGCACATCGACCCGCTCCGGTGCCAGTTCCT
>JBEAQI010000340.1:0-4672 GCA_041163965.1 Verrucomicrobiota bacterium
CGCCACCCCGCTCATCGCTTTCTGGCTCGCCTACGGGTTCTTCCGCGGAATCCCGCACGTGCTCCACCCGCGGCGCCTGCTCTGCATCCTCCTTCTCCTCGTTTGTGTCGCCGTCTTCGGACTAGTTTACCAAGTGGAAGGCCTTCTGGCGTTGGATGAGGGCCGCGTCTCGCTTCGGAAAATCCAGGAAAATTTATATGAATCAGGCTTTGGAGGGATCGTCGGTTACTGGATCTACGGCAAATTCCTTAGGGAATTTCTCGGAATGGTCGGCACCCTTGTCGTCTTTGGCGTCACCGGGCTCTTTTCTCTGGTCATCATCCTGCACGACAACCTCGGCAAAGATGTTTTCGGCGGCCTTAAACGGGGATTCCTCAATTGGAGAAAACGGCGTGTGGAACAGGCGCGCCTGCGCAGGGAAGCGGCGGCCCAAAAGCCCGCCAAGCCGGGCAACACTCCGCCCGCCGCGCCGCCCGCTCCCCCTCCAAGTACCGCCACCGAGGGTGTCAAAGGGTTCGATGAGGTCCTGGAGCCGGCTTCCGAAAAACGGCCCAGACCCCGCATCAAAATAAACCGTGAACTCCCGCCGAAATCGCCTCCGCCTCCGCCTGTCGAGGAAGAGGAATTTGCCCCCGAGGAATTGCCTCCTCCTCCCGAGCCCCCCCGGAAACGGGCCCTCAAGCTGTCCTCTTCCCCCTCCTCAGCCGCTCCCAGCGAAGGCAATTCGCTCCGGATCATCGCCGGGGAAGAAGTCCGCAAAGCGGCCGTTAAACTTCCGGAAAGGCGTGGAAACTACAAATTCCCCCCCATGAGCCTGCTCACCGAGCCCGCTCCACCACTCACCACCGAGGATGCCTCCACACACCAGGAAACAGCCGAAATGCTGGTCAAAACGCTGGATGAATTTGGGGTCCGGGTCGCTCCGGGTGACGTCCACACCGGGCCCGTCATCACCCGTTACGACGTCTATCCGGCAGCTGGCGTCAGGGTCGAAAAAATCGTCAACCTCGACAAAAATATCGCCCTCAATCTGAAGGCGCTCTCCGTCCGGATCCTCGCTCCGGTTCCAGGAAAGGGCTGCGTCGGTGTCGAAGTCCCCAACAAGCACCCTCAGGCCGTGTTTATACGCGACATTCTGGAATCCCAGGATTGGGCCAACACCAAGGCGGAAATTCCCATCGCGCTGGGAAAGGAAGTGTCGGGCAAGCCCTTGATCGCAGACCTCACCAAAATGCCCCACCTGTTGATCGCCGGTTCCACGGGTTCCGGCAAGACGGTCTGCATCAACGCCGTCATCACGTCTCTACTCTATCATTCCAGCCCGGAAGATCTGCGCTTTGTCATGGTCGATCCGAAAATTGTGGAAATGCAGGTCTACAATTCTCTCCCACACATGCTGGTTCCGGTCGTCACCGACCCAAAAAAGGTTCCCAACGCTTTGAAATATCTCCTCGCTGAAATGGAACGGCGCTATCAGAAGTTCGCTGACATTGGGGTGCGCAATATCGCCGGATACAACGCCCGCATGGCCAAGTCGCGCCAAGAAGCGGAGGAAGCGGAGCAGCGGGCCGCCGCCATGGATGCCGAACTCACCCCCGAGGAGCGGGCCGCCGCCGCCGCCATCGAAGTCCGACGTGATGCCGGTATCACCGAATTTGACCACCAAAAACTGCCCTACATCGTCTGCATCGTCGACGAGCTCGCCGACCTCATGATGGTCGCCCCCGCCGATATCGAAACTGGCATCGCCCGCCTCGCCCAACTGGCCCGAGCCGCCGGAATCCACCTCATCCTCGCCACCCAGCGGCCCTCCGTCAACGTCATCACCGGCATTATCAAAGCCAACCTTCCCAGCCGCATTTCCTTCAAAGTGGCCTCCAAGGTCGATTCGCGCACCATTCTCGATACCATGGGCGCCGACCAACTCATCGGGAAGGGAGATATGCTCTTCCTCCCACCAGGCTCTGCCGACCTCGTCCGCGCTCAAGGGGCCTTCGTCGGAGATGAGGAAATCTCCGGCATCGTCGAACGGATACGGGAACTGAATGGAGACCCGGTCTTTGACGAGCAATTCCAGCAGAATATCGAGAGCGGAGAAAACGACGAAAGCACCCCGGAAGGGGATTGGGACGATGACCTCGTCCCCGATGCCATTGAGGTCATTCGCGTCAGCAAACGGGCCTCCACCTCCATGCTTCAACGTCGCCTCAAAATCGGTTACAACCGCGCCGCCCGCATCATGGAAATCCTTGAGGCAGAGGGGCTCGTCGGTCCTGAAAACGGCTCCAGCCCAAGGGAAATCCTCAAAGATCTGGACCTCTGATCCATGCCCCCTACCAGCCCACTGCTCCTCATTATCAGCGGCCCCGCCGGTTCCGGCAAAACCACCCTCTGTGACCGCCTTCTGGAAACCTTCCCGGACCGCATTCAACGGGTCATCACCACCACCTCTCGTCCGCCGCGCCCGGGTGAAATAAACGGCATTCACTACCACTTCCTTTCTCCAGACGATTTTCGCGATAAATTGGCCGCCGGCGCATTTATTGAGCACGCCTCCGTGCATGGACGGTTTTACGGCACGCAGCGTCAGGACATCCTCGATGGCCTCGGCGGCCACAAGGACCTCCTCCTCAATATCGATGTTCAGGGGGCACAGGCCTTCAAGGCCGACCTGACCCTGCAGGCCCTCCTCCCCCGCCTCCACTCAGTTTTCATCAAACCGCAATCCCTCGATCAAATCAAACAACGGCTCCGTCATCGCGCCACCGACGACACCCGCGAAATAGAACGGCGCCTCCAATCCGCCACCGCCGAGATCGCTTGCGCGGAGAGCTTCGATCACTGCATTGTCAGTCACTCCAAAGACGAGGATTTCGCCTCCCTGCGCCGGCTCTACCTCCACCTCTCTCAACCATAGTCCCCAGCCCACCAACAGAATAGTGAACAAATTATCACATTTTCCTTGCCTAAATTTAGGTGCTTTCTCATCTTGCTGACTTTCCGGAATTTCCAACCTTAACGACTTATGGCACGCACTGCATCCAAACCCTCCGCTCCTGAAAGCGTCAAAGCACTCGACCTCGCTCTTTCAGCCATCAATAAACAATTCGGCAACGGGGCCATCATGCGCCTCGGCGAGTCCTCCAAGGAAAATATTGCCGTCATTGCCACCGGTTGTCCGTCCATCGACCTCGCCCTCGGCGTCGGCGGACTCCCGCGCGGCCGAATCTCTGAAATCTATGGACCGGAATCCTCCGGCAAGACCACCCTCTGTCTCGCCCTTATCGCCCAAGCTCAGCGCGCTGGCGGTAACGCCGTCTTTATCGACGTCGAGCACGCCCTCGATCCGCGCTATGCCCGCATTGTTGGCGTTGATGTCGACAACCTCATGGTCTCTCAACCGGAGAGCGGCGAAGACGCCCTCAATATCACCGAGACCCTCATTCGCAGTGGGGCCATTGACATCATCGTCATTGACTCCGTGGCCGCCCTCGTCTCCAAAAACGAACTGGATGGGCAGTTCGGTGACAGCACCGTCGGCCTTCAGGCCCGCATGATGAGCCAAGCCATGCGCCGCCTCACCGCCGCCATCAACCGGACCAACTGCGTCTGCCTCTTCACTAACCAAATTCGCGAGAAAATCGGGGTCATGTTCGGCAATCCGGAAACCCAACCCGGTGGGCGCGCCCTCAAATTCTTTGCCTCCATTCGCATGGATATTCGCCGTATCGGCGCCATCAAGGATACCACAGGCGCCGTCAAAGGAAACAGGACACGCCTCAAGGTCGTCAAAAACAAGGTCGCTCCCCCCTTCACCGAATGCGAGTTTGACATCATGTACAATGAGGGCATCTCCCGCACCGGTTCCGTTCTCGACCTCGGCCTTGAACACAAAATTCTCGAAAAGAAAGGCTCCTGGATTTCCTACGAGGGCAACCTTGTCGGCCAAGGCCGCGAAGCCGCCAAACAATTCCTTCTGGAAAATCCGGAGACCATGGAGAAAATAACCAAGTCGATTTACTCCAAAGTCGAAGTCGTCGGTGGCACGTACCTTGGCCACAGTGACGATGACCTCGTTGCGGAAGATAAAGACGGGGAAAAATAGGCTTGCCAGCCTTCACAAAAGGGCAACGTTACCCACCTTTACCTGATTTTTCCCATGCCTAGAGAACACATCATCCTTGAATGCACAGAGGCCCGCGGCGAGGGCAAACCCGTCTCGCGCTATATGTCGAACCGAAATAAGAAGCTCCAACAGGGCCGCGTGGAAAAGAAAAAGTACAATCCACACCTGCGCCGCCATACGCTCCACAGGGAAATCAAATAGGTCCGGCTTTAACCTTTCTCTTCTGAATGCCGCCTCTTCAGGCGGCATTTTTTTATCCACATTTCTCCCAGAATCTACCGCTCACCTTAAAAGCCCCAGCCTCTCCCCATACCATTGTCATCAATCTCGACCTCCAATGCGAAGTCGACCTCACCCCAACGGCCTTGGGCGTCAACGGGTTTTGCCTGGATCCATTCCCAATCCTTTGATGACGCTATGCCGAACGCGTTGAAGCCGATAATTCGGCCTAATCCACAGGACGGGATTGACCGACGCCACGGAGCCTCATTCGATCTCGCCGTGGAATTCAAATCACGCCCGCTGGGGGATCCCATAAATGGCAGT
>JBEAQI010000341.1:0-2942 GCA_041163965.1 Verrucomicrobiota bacterium
GAGCAGGCCCGCGGCGATTAGGGTGGCATGGGGCGGGAGCGCGAAGGAAGAGCGGGTGGGTGAGGCCCTTGCCGTGAAGACATTCTGATAGAGCAGCCATGCGGCGAGGAAAGGAACGGCCCAGCCATAATTGTAATAGGAGATGTCACCCCAGTGAAAGCGCACCTGAGAGACGGGCAAAAGCCATGCGGCGGCGAGGGTCATGAGGAGGCCACCGAAGGCGAGGGAACCCCTTTTTGAGGAAGCGCGCGAGGGGCCTGAATCAAATCTTTTCCAGCAGTTCAATTTCTTCGGCAGTAAGGGTTGTGCGGTCGACGGAAGCGGCGATTCCATCCGCCAACAGTCCTTGATCCGCTCCATGCAGGACGAGCGCGTAAATGAAGCGGCTGCGGTTGCCGAGGCCCTTCCAGTCGAGATTTCCCTGTTCCAGCAAGCGCAGGGCTTCCCATTGACGTCCCGATTGGAGAGTCAGGAAGGCGAGGGTGAGACGGTATTCCTGGATATCCGGTTGTCGCCTGAGCGCTTCACGGAGATCAGCGAGCAGGCTTTCGGTGGGATACCCGGCGAGGCTCGAGAGGTAGGCGAAGGCGTTGAGCAATTCCGGATTATTCGGGTAGCGACGATGGAGGCTGGCAGCGATGCGTCTGGCCGCCCCTGCACCCTGTTGCCCGAGGGTCAGTTCCTGCAGCAGAATGAGTTGAGGGAGGGACATTTCAATTCCCGCGTCATGAGCGGCGAGGAGGCTTTCCCTTGCCCGTTCCGGCCAATCCCATTCCCAGGCCAGAATACCAAGGTTTTTGAGGCTGCGGTAGTGGCAGTGTTGGAGGGCGGTGGAGTGGGCGCTGGTCCAATATCGCCTGGCGGCCTCTACGTCGCCCCGCGCTCCTTCCGCCCTTGCGAGGAGGTATTCCCGATCCGGTGACGCATCCGTAAGGGAAAGAAGGGTCTGGATGGCATCATCCGGTCGTTCCGCCCGCACCAGAAGGTCACCTTTGAGAAGGGCTGTGCTGGGGGTGGCGGGCATGTCATCGAGAACGGCCAGCGCCCCGTCGTGGTCACCGATGGAGGCGAGCCAGCGGGCTGCGGCGATGGGATCATCAGCGATCCAGCGCTCCTTTAGGAGCCGTGCCCAGCGGTCTGTTTGGAGCGGGCCGAGGGCGACCATCCGTGAGAGCAAGGCAAAGCGCAACGGCGGCCGGAGCGGTTGCTCCAGGAGACCGTGTTCGATCAAGGCTGTTTCTTCAGAAATAGGGAGGCCTGCCTGAGGGAGAAGTTGGCGGTAAAGGACCTCGGCGTCTGCCTCCGACAATTGGGTTGGACCCTTGGCAAGGTGTTCCAAGCAGGCCACACTCTGGCCTTTGGCGAGATAGAGCAGGGCTTGGAGACCGAAAGCCTCGGTAGAGTCACTGGCATCTTGCAGCAGCTGATCCCCATAGGTGGTGTCACCGCTGAGGAGAAACCATCGGGCGATGGCTTGGCGGTCGTCGCCAGTGGCAGTTGACCGTTCCCACAAGATGGCTCCGATCCGCTTTCCGAGGGCAAGGTCGCGCTTGGCGAGGCGGTTTCCGATGAAGCGCAGGTGATCTGCTGGAAGGGTCTGGAGCCGGTTTGCCTGGTCGAGGGTTTCCAGCCAGACGGTCGCCTCGCGGTTTACAAAGGGAAGGGAGGGGTGAGCCAGAAGAAGGGTGGCGGCAGCCAGTGAGAGCTCTCCGTGCTGGGTGGCGATGACCCGCTGGAGGAGCCATTTACCCCGCGCCTGGTCGGCGGATTGGGGCGATTGGAGCAACAGCGATCCCAAGGCGTGGTCGATCCACGGGTTGGCTTGATTCCATGCATCCGCTTTTTCCAGATATTGGCGCGCCGCAGGATGCCGGCGGAGGGCCAGTTCGATGCCTTTGATACCGTTGGAGAGCGGATGGTGCGGCTGGAGAGCGAGGCTGAGCCCGAGGATTTCGGTGGCCGTGTCGAGGTATCCCTGCCGCAGGGCGGCGAGAGCGGTGGACGCCAGCAGGTCGGGCAGTTGAATCCAGTCCGGGCCCATGGCGCGAAGCGATTCCATGGTCGCGTGAGAATCCTGTTCGAGCAGGCCTTCCAATCGTTGAACGCCTTCAAGGCGGTCTTCCTCGCGGGCCAGATTGAGCGCTTTGAGGGGAAGGATGTCGGCCCGCAGGCGGTCATCCCCAGCCGGTTCGGGTCTTCCGCATCCGTAACCGCCGAGGCCGGCGGCAAGGAAGAACGCAAGGAGCGGTTGATAACGACTGAGCAACTGGCTCAGGCAATGCGGGCGGCAAGCGGATGTCATTTGGTCAGCGGTTTGGGTTGTCTTGTTTCTTTGGCAACGGGGCCGATTCTGCCCTGATGCCCGGGTAGCCGAGCCGGTGCAGGAAGAAGAGGGCGAAGAAGGCCGCGACCGAGAGAATGAGCGCCATTGCGGCAATCGATTTAACGGATAGGACGAGGATGGCTAGAAGGCCAAACAGCGTATTCATTCCGTAGAGGATGCAGACGGTGGAGCGTTGGGCCTGTCCCATTGAGGAGAGCAGGCGATGGTGGATATGGTCCCGGTCCGGGGAGAAGATGCTGCGGCGTTGCAAGGCCCGCCGGGTGATGGCGGTGGCAGTGTCCATGACCGGTAGGCCGAGGGCGAGGACTGGGACGAGGAAGGTCAGGCCATCCGTGGTCAGCTGTGTGGCCGGAAGCGAGAAGGTGGCGAGAACAAAGCCTAGGAAGAGGCTGCCTGAGTCCCCCATAAAGATGCTGGCGGGATGAAAGTTGAAGAGAAGAAACCCGATGAGGGCACCGATGAAGGCTCCCGCAAAGGCGAGGTCCGGCCCTTCGCCGGCCAAGGCCAGGGCAACCACGAGGCTCGAGATGGCGGTCACTCCGATCCCCGCCGCCAAGCCATCGACCCCGTCGATCAGGTTGACGGCGTTAATGATGCC
>JBEAQI010000342.1:0-3771 GCA_041163965.1 Verrucomicrobiota bacterium
ATGGCAAGGATGTGCGTGGCCTGAACCGGGTGCATCAATTCGACAAGGTGGAATTGGTGAAGTGGGTACATCCTGATCAGGGCGCGGCGGAGCTGGAGTCGCTGCGCGAGCATATCCAGACCCTTGTGGAAAAGCTCGAGTTGCCCTACCGGACTTTGCTGATGTGCGCGGGGGACATCGGATTTCCACATGCCAAGCAGTACGATGTGGAGGTCTGGGCAGGCGGTCAGCAACGCTGGTTGGAAGTTAGCAGTGCGAGCTGGTTCACCGACTTTCAGGCCCGGCGTGCCAACATCCGCTTCCGTGACAGCGATGGCAAGCTGCGCGTGGTGCACACCTTGAACGGCTCTGGTCTGGCGGTGCCTCGCGTCTTGGCGGCGCTCCTTGAAAACAACTATCAGGCGGATGGATCGGTGCGGTTGCCGGCGGCCTTGGCCAGCTATTTTGGCAGCGACCGGTTCGTCCCGGGGGCCGGGCCGAATGCTTGAATGGCCGGAGGCCTGCGCTGTTTTTCAAAGACTGTCGGGAGCCTTTGATCCTGCCGCCAAGGCCCAATTGCTGGCTAGCACGGGACCGGTCCTCGTGGGGTGCTCTGGTGGAGCGGATTCAATCGCCCTCCTTCTCGCGCTCAAAGCCTTTCTGGAGGATCGCTCCATCGCCTTGGTGGCGGCCTGTTTTGACCATGGGCAGCGAGAGGAAGCGGCTGAGGAGGGGGCTTACGTCGCGGACGTCTGCGCGGCCATTGGCGTCCCATTGCGGCGCGGTTCGGCGGGGCTCAGGCCCGGACTGGGAGAGGCCGCCCTGCGGCAGGCTCGCTACGCATGGCTGGGCTCCCTCTATCGTGAGCTTGGAGCCACCGCCCTGTGCCTTGGGCATCATGCCAATGATGTTCTGGAGACCCAGTTGCTGGCTTTGGTGAGTGGGAGCGGTCCGGGGGGACTGGCCTCGCCCCGGCCGGTGAAGCTTTTTCCAGACGGACAGGTACGCGTGCGGCCACTGGTCAATTTGCAGCGGACCGAGTTGGTGGGGGCCCTGCGCGAGGCCGGGGTGCGCTGGTGCGAGGATGCTTCCAACGCCGAGCCCTGCAACAGCCGGAATTGGATGCGGTGTGAATGGATTCCAGCTGCGGAAGCCCAGCTCGGACGCAACCTTGTTGCCGCCGCGCGGCGCACCCGGCGGCTCATGGAGGAATCCGAAGACGCCCTGGATTTTGCGGTTGCGGGGCTGGGGCTGGATCTTGCCGCGTCTGGCGGTTTCATGGCCGCGGGCTTGCGTGGCCAACCCTTGGCCGTTTGTCGCCGAGCCTTCCACGCGTGGTGGTTCAGGCATCACGGTGAGCGCTTGCCGAGCGCGGAGGCGGTCGACCAGACCGTCGCGATTCTCTCCGGTGGCCGAAACGGGTCGACCGTCTCGACCGGCCCGGGACAGTGGCTGGTGCTGGATGAGGCTGGGTGGCTATTGTTGAGGGAGACGGTGGCCCCCGCCCAGTGGTACCCTTTTCGAATCTGGGTGGGCGCCTCGGGACCGCTTTTCCTTCCCGATGGCGCCTCGCTTTCGCTGGAAAACCGCCTCTGGGAGACGGGGGAGCGGCCCTATCTGGGAGCGGACCCGGGTCGGGAGGCATGGATCGCGGATCAGGGGGAGCGCTTTGTGGTGCGGCTCTGGGAGGCGGGTGACCGCTATCGGCCGATCGGGGCACCGGGGCGGCGAAAATTGCAGGATTTGTTTACGGACCGGGCCATTGCCAAGCCCTTGCGGCACCGCTTGCCGGTTATCACCTCTCCCGATGGAGAGATTGTCTGGGTTCCCGGATTTGCCCCGGCTCATTCCCTCGCCTTGACGCCCTGCTGCAATTCGGCTCTGCGGTTGACTTACCACCACCCTTGTCCACGTTTTTGAAATTCGTATGGCTGATTCACCCAACGCAAACCGCAACAAGCCCCTCCGTAATGGGGGCCAGTACCGCATGCTCAGCATCTGGCTGCTGGTCTTTTTTGTGATTTTCACGCTGCTCTACTTTGCCAATTCCGATATTCAACAACCTAGTGAGCTGACTGTTCGCGAGTTGATCGAGGAAGCGGCCAAGGGAGAGGAGAGCCGAATTGTCAGCGGGGCCGTTATCAAGGCCTCCCCGCAGGGCGGGCCCAAGTGGCATGAAATCCGTGGGCGACTGGAGCAACCCAATGGGGAAGATGTTCCTTTCATCACCACCGGTCAGCTGACGGATGACAGCCTGCAGGCCTTGCAAAACTCCGGGCTCTTCAAGGAGCAACCTGCCAGCACCCTTATCGCCGACCTCTTGTTAACCCTTCTGCCCATCGCTCTTATTGTGTTGGTGCTTTATTTTCTTTTTGTCCGCCAGCTCCGCAGCGCGGGCCGGGGGGCGATGAACTTTGGCAAAAGCAAGGCCCGGATGCTCACCCGAGATCGGCAAAAGGTGACGTTCAAAGATGTCGCTGGTTGCGATGAGGCCAAAGAGGAAGTCTCCGAAGTCGTGGCCTTCCTCAAGGATCCCAAACGCTTTCAAAAGATTGGCGGGCGCATTCCGAAGGGAGCCTTGCTGGTCGGTCCTCCTGGAACTGGCAAGACGCTCATTGCGCGTGCCGTCGCCGGTGAGGCGGATGTCCCGTTTTTCAGCATCAGCGGCTCTGATTTTGTCGAAATGTTTGTTGGGGTGGGGGCGGCCCGTGTGCGGGACATGTTTGAGCAGGGTCGTAAGAACGCCCCCTGCATTATTTTCATCGACGAGATTGATGCCGTTGGGCGCCAGCGCGGCGCCGGGTTGGGGGGAGGAAACGACGAACGGGAGCAGACCCTCAATTCCCTCCTTGTCGAAATGGATGGCTTCGATGGCCATGAGGGCGTTATCATCATGGCCGCGACCAATCGTCCGGATGTGCTGGATCAGGCCCTGATGCGGCCCGGGCGCTTTGACCGGCAAGTGGTCATTGACCTCCCCGATCTCCACGGACGCGAGGAAATCCTCAAGGTGCATGCGGCCAAGATCAAACTTGGGGAGGATGTTGATCTCTTCACCGTCGCTAGAAACACCCCTGGGTTTTCCGGGGCGGATCTTGCCAATCTGCTCAATGAAAGCGCCCTTATTGCCGCGCGGTACAACAAAAAGGTCGTGGACCGATTTGATATCGATGAGGCCCGCGACAAAATCGCTTTCGGGCGCGAGCGCCGCAAGCTCATGGATGAGGAGGACAAACGCATGACCGCCTATCACGAGGCCGGGCATGCCCTCGTGCAGGCCCTTATCGACGATGGACATCTGCCCTTACACAAGGTTACCATCATTCCGCGTGGTCGCGCTCTCGGGCTGACGATGATGCTGCCCCGCAAGGACATCCTTGGACAATCGCGCAAGAACCTCCTCAACCAGATCTGCTGTGCGATGGCGGGGCGGATTGGGGAGGAAATGGAGACCAACGATTTCAGCAACGGGGCGGCCAATGACATCAAGCAGGCCACCAAGATTGCACGCCACATGGTTTGTGACTGGGGAATGAGTGACCTTGGCCCGGTGGCATGGGGCGAGAATCAGGACCAAGTCTTTCTCGCCAAGGAAATCACCCGCACCCACAATTTTAGCGAGGCTACCGCCGAGAAAATCGACCAAGCGGTTTCCGACATCATTAAGGCCCAATTCAAACGCGCCGAAGGCATCATCGCCGAGCACCGGGTGGCCCTGCAGAAAATCGCTGAGGCCCTCCTTGAGCACGAAACGATTGAGGGTACCCACGTTGCCGAAATTATTGAGTTTGG
>JBEAQI010000343.1:0-2803 GCA_041163965.1 Verrucomicrobiota bacterium
GCCGATGGCTATTCCGATCTCCTCAAAGGCGTGCTGATCTGGAACCGGGTGATGCGTGAGCGCGATCCTGGGGCCTTCTGCCGCCAGTGGGGGATTCACGCCGTCTCCCTTTTCAAGGCCCAGCAGGTCTTCCGTCAGTTGCAGGCCCTTTTGCAAGTCAATGAGGAGGACGTCCCGATGACGAAGGAGGCCTTTGCCTGCTGTGTGTTGGCGGGCTTCGTTGATTGTCTGGCGATGCGGGTGGACCGCGGATCTCTCAACTGTCGCTTATCGCATCGCCGCCGAGGGGAGTTGGCCCGTCGCAGTCTCGTGCATGAGGCCTCGCTGGTGGTCGCCTCCGGATTGCAGGAACGCGAGTATCGCGGAGAGGTGACGGTTTTTCTCGATCAGGTCACGGCCATCGATCCCAAGTGGCTGGAGGCGATGTATCCTGGAGAGTTGCGGACGGAAGACACGGTGCGGATGGATCCCGACCGGCGCAGGGTGGAGGCGGTGCGGCGGACGGTTTTTCGCGACCTTGTGCTGGCCGAAAAGGAGGTGGGCGAGCCCGACCCCGCCCAAGCGGCGAGTCTCCTGACGGAGAGCATTATCAAGGAAGGGTGGGTGTTAAAAAACTGGGACCATGAGGCCGAGACCTGGATTCGCCGGCTTAACGTGCTTGCCCGTAATTATCCTGAGTACGGTATTGCCCCTGTCACCGAGGAGGACCGGCGCCTGATTGTGGAGCAGCTCTGTGAGGGCGCGGTTTCCTACAAGGCGGTGAAGGACCGACCGGTGCTGCCTATCCTGAAGACCTGGCTGCCGGATAGCCTGCATGCTTTTTTTGATGATGAGGTCCCGGTGCGGTTTACTCTGCCCGACGGAAAGTCGGCGAAGCTGCGTTACGAGGAGGATGGCACGGTGGTGTTGCCGGCCCGGATTCAGCAGCTGTACGACGTTCCCGGAAAGAGCCTGAGGATTTGCAGTGGCCGCCAGCCCCTGCGGCTGGAGATTTTGGCCCCGAATCAGCGGCCCGTGCAGATCACCGATGACCTCGATGGATTCTGGACCGGCCAATATCCCCAGATCAAGAAGGACCTCTTCGGGCGGTATCCCCGGCACGAGTGGCGGTAGGGTGCAGCGTAGAGTGGATGTCTTGCGCCGGAGGTCTGTCCCCGTGTCGTCCTCAGAAAATAGGTGTGGTGTCGCCCTTCCAGGGCTTGACTGTTTTTCCCCCTCTTCCCCAAGGCGGCGTCGCCGCGCGACTTGCCTTGGGCTATAGGGTTTGGCCTCTTCGAGGCCGGCGCTGTGGAACGAAACCGGCGCTGTGGAACGCGCCAACAGCAATCGAGATACTGACTGAGGTCATCTACCCTGCGGAACGAGGCCGGCCGGTGGCAACGTGATATCAAGGCGGTCACCAGCCCGCAACGGCGCCTTGGTTCAGGCCCGGGCGTTGATTTGTTCGATGGCCCAGGCGGCGTGGGAGGCGATGAGGGCGTCGTGGGTGGCGGTGGCGGACTGGAGGGCTGGGAGATCCTCTTGGGTGCCGACATTGCCGAGGACAACGCAGACGTTGCGGAGCCAGCGGCGGAGTCCGATCCGTTTGATGGGGGAGCCGGCGAAGGTGGTGCGGAAAGCCTCCTCATCCATGGAGAAAAAGTCTCGCAGGTCTGGATAAAGCCGACTGGCGAAGGCCGCTTCGGAGGTGGGACGGGCCCACTTGTTCCATGGGCAGATGTCGAGGCAATCATCGCACCCGTAGAGGTGGTCCCCGATGAGGGGTCTGTACTCCAGGGGAATGTCGCCCTTGTGTTCGATGGTGAGGTAGCTGATGCAGCGGCGGGCGTCCAGTTGATAGGGCGCGGTGATGGCGCCGGTTGGACAGACGTCGATACAGCGCGTGCAGGATCCACAGCGATCCTTGACCGCCGCATCTGGGGGGAAGGGCAGGGTCGTGAGGATGAAGCCCAAAAAGAGCCATTGACCCTCCTTTTCGTTGAGGACCATGGTGTTTTTTCCCTGCCAGCCGAGGCCGGCGAGGGCGGCGATCGGTTTTTCCAACAGCGGTCCCGTGTCAATGTAGGGTTTGTTAAGGCCGCCGTGGTCCCTCAGCCAGCGACAGATTTCCTTCAACTTGCCCATCATGACTTTGTGGTAATCCTTGCCGAGCGCGTACTTGGCGATCCGGCCCCGGCGAGACGGTTCCGGCTGGTAGTAATTCAATCCAAAAACGAGGATGGACCGCGCCTCCGGGACGACCAGACGGGGGGTTGAGCGCCTTTGCGGGTCGCGCGCCATCCATTCCATTTCCCCATGCTTTCCATCGGCGAGCCATTGCAGGAAGTAGGACTGCCGCAGCGGGCCTTCCACTGGGGCGACTCCAACCGGCGATAGTCCCAGCTCGCTTGCTTTGGCGCGCAGGGATGCTTTGAGCGGTGCCGGGTCCAGATTCTTCATGCTGTTTACTTGTGAACTTTGAGAATTCCCTCTATTGTGTTGGCATGATGCGGTGGTTCTGTAAATGCCTCTTGTGGGCTCTTCTGACGACGAGCGGCTTGCGGGCGGAGGTGAGCACGTCGGCTGACGTCCCGGCGGAGGAGTCTGCGGCGGTCGAGGCTGTGAGGCTTGAGGCTGAGCCGGTCGAGGAGGAGACTCCCGTGGTCGAGGTGTCGGCGGTGGCCGATTCCTCGATTGAAGCGTCCGCGGAAGGTTCGTTGCCGGTCGAGGTTCCTCTTGAGGCGGCGTCTGCGGAGCCTGCGGTTTATGTCGACAAGACACCGGCGGAGCGAGCGGCGGGTCTGTTATCGGCCGACGGCAAGGT
>JBEAQI010000344.1:0-2801 GCA_041163965.1 Verrucomicrobiota bacterium
GTTCGAGGCCCGCGCCGTCTGCAGGACGCGCGCCGTGCCATCGGTGCTGCCATCGTTCACACAAATGATCTCATACGGCAGTCGCAGCTCCATCAGCACCCCCACCAGCTCCTTCAAAAGAGGCTCAACCGAGGCAGCCTCATTGTAGAGGGGCACCACAATCGTCAACTCGGGAAAAGCACTGGAAGCGGAAAAGTTCATGACGACTTACTTCCAGTGAAATCCAAGAAGCCGACCCCACAAGCGGAAAAATTGGGAATACCAGTAGGCCGACCAACGCACCAGCCGATAGCGCCCGCCGCGGTCCTCCAGCACACGCCATTTGAGGAGCCGCTCCAGCCGTGTTTCCAACATATGGTCATGATTGTACCGCTCACGCAACTGAGGGAGCGACCGGATCCCGCCCTCGATAAGGTGAAGCAGATAAAAGCGGCGCCCGCTTTCGGAAACACACAGGACCGAAATCATCACCAAGGCGGCCGCGCCAAGCAGGCCTGTCACATACACCAGCAACCATGATGCCTCGAATAGGGTCGAGCCTGAGGAAATCACCACCACAGACAAGACCCCCGGGAACGCGGCCAGAGCGGCCAGTGTAAAGGTGCCCTGTGCAGGGTGCGAGCGGCGCCACGGAAAAAGGATCAGCAGGAGCCGGCTCAAGACAATCGTCAGGGCAGGATACAGGGCCAATGCCAGACTGATTTTTGCCCACTCCATTTGGCTCAGCCTTTGGGTTCATCGAATCCGGCCAGTCGCCGAAAGATCTGGATCAACCGGAGGGTCCGGCGACCGCGGGAGGTCAGACTGACACGCTCCCCGGGCTCAAGGGTTGCGAATCGTTCCGCGAACAGATTGTTGAATGTCTCGCGGGTCAACAGGTCGGGGCAGACCGCCGCTCGAAGATGATGGGGCTCACACCCTGCCCCTCCGGCATCTCCTATGGTCACGCAAATAAGCATCGTCGGGGAAGCCGCCTGCGCCGCAGGATACCAGAACACATATCCGGCTCCGAGGGCCAAGGCCAGCAGCAGAGCCAAGCCTGTCTCGGTGACCGGCCATCCGAGACACACCGCCGCACCAGCCAGCACCATCGGCAAAACGGTAAAGAGCACCAGCAGCGCCCGTAAATCATCAACGGGTCGCCTGATGCGCCAAAGGCAGACATGGCAGACAAACGCCACGCCCCAAAAGGCCAAACCGCCCAGCAATACCCAGGGGGACATCCTTAGGTTCCCTCCATCTCAAGTGGCTTCACCTCCGGCTCCATCTGGGTCAATGGGTACCCAAAAGCAATTTTTGGATACACATTCCCCTCCGTGGCGATCCGCGCCACAAGGACACATGGCTCAGCGGGATCCTCCCAGAAAAAGGACACGGCTCTGGGAATGTCAGCGGGGTCCGCGATGGTCAGGGCAGGTAACCCATAAGCGGCGGCCACCGCCGCAAAATCGGGCGCACTGTACCCCCATGCCGTGGAATGATAGCGGGAGTGGAAATAGCTCTGCTGAAATTGTCTGACCATCCCATGGCATTGATTGTCGAGGATCAGAATCTTGATCGGCAAGCGGTTGCGCACCACCGTTTGTAATTCTTGCAAATTCAGCTGAAACCCGCCATCTCCGGCAATCACCACCACCGCCCGAGCAGAAGAGGCATAAGCGGCGCCAATCGCAGCCGGCAAAGCATACCCCATCGCTCCCATTCCCCCGCTCGTCAAAAAGCGCTGTCCGCGCCGCAGCTGCAGGGTCTGTGCCGCCCACATTTGATGCTGCCCGACATCGGAAACATAAGCCGCGGCATGGGCCCCGCTCCGGGAGAGACTCTCCAGCAACTCACAGGGGTTCAACCCCTCCTCCGCGCGGTACTCGGCCACTGCCGGCCATGCCACGCGGTTGGATTGGATTTCATCGCGCCACTGGCCCCACTCGCCCGCGACTGCATGACCGGCTTCAAGGAAACTGCCTGCAAAACTCAGCAAATCCATGGAAATAACGTGGCATCCGCGGACCCGGTTGTTGATCTCGGACCGGTCCACATCCACATGGAAAATCTGCTTACCCTTCGCGAACGATTCCACGTCCGCCCCTGTCTGACGGATATCAAGGCGGCTTCCCAGAACCAGCATCCAGTCCGCGCGCCCCACCGCATGGTTTGCCCACCGGTTGCCATAGGAACCGTAAAAACCAATCCGCAGGGGATGCTCAAACTCAAGAAAGTCGTTGCCGAGGAGAGAACAGACCACCGGCACGCCAAGGCCCTCGATGACCTTGCGGAGCACCTCGCGATTGGCGGTCTGGGCCGCTCCACTTCCAGCCACCACGATCGGCCGTTGGGCCTTCCCGAGACTCTCCCATAGCAGGGCCGGCAGGGGCTCGACCCGCCTCTCCGGCAAACTCGCTGGAGGAATGGGCGCTTGCACCTCTAGGCGCTGCACATCCATCGGCAAATCCAGCAGGACTGGACCGGGCCGCCCGCTGACCGCCAGCTCAAAGGCTTCCTCCAATCGGGCCACCAGACTGTCCTCATCCTCAATCAGCCAAGCCGCCTTGGTGATCGGTCGAACCATGCTCACAATGTCCGTCTCCTGAAACCCTAGCTGACGAACCGGACTGGATCGCTTCAACTCATGACGGTTGACTTGCCCGGTGATGAAAACCGCCGGCACAGAGTCAAAATAACACGACCCAATCCCCGTGATGAGATTGGTGGCGCCAGGCCCGCTCGTCGCCATGGCCACCACCGGCCGCCCCAGCATCCGCCCAAGCCCGTCGACCGCAAAGGCCGCCGCCTGTTCATGGTGA
>JBEAQI010000345.1:0-4272 GCA_041163965.1 Verrucomicrobiota bacterium
TGAGCCTCCTCTTTTCGCAGTGCGATCGCCACCTTGAGGCGCATCACGTCACCATGGACGAGGCGCAGCTTGCCATCTTCCGCGCCTTTCTATCCGGCTTTGCCCTCCATACCGCGGCCTACCCGAGAACCGCCATTCTCGCATGGACCATCCACTTCCAGGACCCCCATCTGAATGTCTTTCTTGGTGGAGACGCCTCCGCTGGCACCGTGACGGGACGCCTCTTCACGGAAGGCCTCAAACACGAGGATAGTAACATATTTTATCAGGATCTGGTTCTGCGGGGCAAACCACCGCACCGGAGCATCGTGCCCTTTGAGGGGAACGATCCGCGGGGCACCATGGAATTTTACTACCAGCAGTCGGAACAGCGACCGGGTAGATTTTTCAACCTTGGAGACGACCAGTACGCGCTCGTTTCCGCCCACCCAGACTTCGATCAGGCATGGTTTCGCAATCTGGACACGGAAGCCGTGGCAGACCTTTCTGCAACGGAAACGCTCAGCCATATCGAGACCCGCCCCTTCCGCTGGCAGTGTGAATGCCACCGCGACCGCATCGAGAAAATCCTTCTCGCTCCCATGGCGGACGATCCGGAAGCCCTTTTTGGTGATGAGGAAATCATTACCGTGAATTGTCCACGCTGCGCGGCGCGTTACCGCATCAGCCGTGAATCCATGGAGGCTGTTGTGGCAGCGTACATGAATTCAGGGACTTCGGGCACCTGAAAACAGGTCGGACAGACACCTGAATTCAGGCAAAGCCGATACCTGAATTCAGGTAGGGCCGATACCTAAATTTGACTAGAGCGGGAAGTTGCACAGCCCCCGCAAGGGCCAAGGCTTCTCCTTGATGAAACTCCCATTTTGCAACAATCCCGCCTTGGTCCTTGTGCTCATGCCATGGATACTCCACATGGAGAGCATGGCCGCCGTGGTCATCTTTATGGAGGATTTTGAAACGGCCGCAGCCGACTCCTCCTACTCGGTGACGGGGGCCTTCAGTGACGGCGCCGATGACTACTTTGTCCACGTCGGGTCAGCCACTCCACCAACCGGCCTGCCGGCCTACATCAACCCGCAGGGAGGCCGTTATTGGGCGGTCGAGGATGTGGACGCACCGGAAAACACAGCCGGGGTGGCGGTGATTGCCTTCAACGAGATCCTCATCCCGCAGGCGGTGACGGTTACGTTTTCGCTGAAGGCTGCGGCCGGAAGCACAACTGCCTTTGACTCGCTTGATGACTTTCTCATGGTGGAGTATCGCCTGAACGCCGGTCCATGGCAAGCTGCCGTCGCCCTTCAAAACGACGGTTCGGATTTCAACTCCGCCCTTTCGCACGACACTGACCTCGATGGGATCGGCGACGGACGTGTCATCGGTCTGGCCTTTGAGGAAATTTCCTCCTCGCCGATCGCCCTCGATGCCGGGCGACTGGAAGTGCGCATCGACGCCTACTTCAATGCGGACACGGAAGCGATCGCCTTCGACGACTTCAAGATAACCGCGATTCCGGAACCGGCCTTCATCGCAGGCATAATCGGAAGCCTCTTTCTCCTGGGGCAGATCGGGGCCCGTGGCTTACGCAGCCTCAAGCCAACACCACCCTGATCTACAGGAGCGAACGCACAAGGGGCCCGTGACTTCATTCATCCAAGCGCATCCGGGGAGTCACGGGCCTCACTGCTTCGCCGCCCTGAGGGGCCAGCACCACCAAGGCCAAAACGAAGCCGCTTGCTGAAAGGTTACCCATCCAAAAGCTCAAGCAGGGTCCCGCTCATCCAGTCGCCCTGGATCGAATCGAGCCGCACACGCGCGCGCCGGTTTCGGATGTCAAAGCCGGGGTCCTCCACTCGGACACGGATATAATTTTCCGCATATCCGGGAAACCCTCCTTCGCGGGGATCCTCAAGGAGAATCATCGCCTCCCGGCCAACATAGGCCCTCATCTGGGCAAGGCGCTTGCCCGCGCTCAACCGGGTCAAAACCGCACACCGGCGCTGGCGCTCGGCAATCTTCACCCAGCCCTCCGATCGGCGCATGACAAGGGTGCCCTCTCTTTCGGAAAAGGGAAACACATGGGTGTAGGCAAATGGGAGGCGTTCAAAAAAGTCGCAGGTTTCCGCGAAGTCTTCCTCCGTTTCACCGGTGAAGCCCACCATGATGTCCGTCCCCAAACACAGGTCCGGCACCCGCTCCGTCGACTCGCGCACAAAAGCCTCGTAGTCCTCAGCTGAATACTGACGACGCATCAGCCTCAGGACCTTGTCACTCCCGGATTGCAGCGGCAAATGCAAAAATGGAAGCAACTTGTGCGCGGGATCCGCCATCCGGTCCAACAAACGGGTATCGACAGTGGTCGGCTCAATACTGGAAATGCGCAGGCGCACCAATCCGGGAATGGCATCCATCGCATCAACAAGATCCACCAGTCCATTGCCGGAATTGGAATAGGTGCCAATGTTGACACCGGTCAAGACGAGCTCGCGAACCCCTCGCGCCGCCGCGGCCCAGGCTTCCTCCATGGTATTGGCCCAATCCCGGGAACGGGCCCGTCCCCTGGCAAACGGAATGATGCAAAAACTGCACATGAAATCGCACCCGTCCTGCACCTTTATGTTGGCGCGCTTATCAAAGGGCAGATCACCCACAAAGGTCATTTTGAAATCATCTCCGCTGATGCGCTCGCGGATAATCACGGGTGAATCGGCCTTTTTCATGTCGAGGTGCTCCAGCACCGCGAACTTATCCTGATTGCCGATGATAAGATCGACCCCGGGGATGGCCGCCACCTCCGCCGCCCCCATCTGGGAATAACAGCCCACCACCGCCACCAAGGCCCTTGGATTTTGCCGCACAAACTGCCGGATTGCCTTGCGGCACTTGCCATCGGCCTCGCGCGTCACGGTGCAGGTGTTGATGATGCCGACCTCCGCGGACTCCCCGAAAGGGACGACCTCATACCCTGCCGCCGTCAGGCGATCCTTCAACATCTGGGATTCCCCCTGATTGAGCCGACACCCGAGGGTGTGCACCACCGCGCGCCGCCGCAAACCGGAATCTTCCACCACTGTCACCATACAAGGGCCTCCTTACAGGTCAGCCAGCGCTCAGGAATTGGCAATGACGCCCTTCTTGAGAATGAGATTGCCGTACTTTGCCAAACCGCCGGTCATCACCACCGCAAAGGCCGAAGCGGCGCGCTCATAAAAGGCAAACCGCTCCACCCGCTCGACACGAGTCACCCAAGGGTGGGTACGCTGGACGCACGTCAGATATCCTGCCTCCACCGCCGGATCAAGGCTATCTCCCGGCACCGGGGCCATCATCGCCAAGGGAGTGGCGACGTAGGCATCCAGCTCCCAAAGGGGGAGAATGGCCTCAATGAGGGATTCAATGGAATGGCCATCCGCCCGCACCACCGGCACCCCAAGGGACTCCCCAGGAAAGTGGGCGTCAGCGAGAACCAACTCGTCTCCATGCCCCATCCGCGCCAGAATGGCCAGCAACTCGGGGCTGATCAGGGGAGAAATACCTTTTAACATGCCACCGCCCTAAGGCGTCACCGTCTGCACCGCAACCCCTATCTGACTCACTCCCCTTTCCACCCTACGTCGGCGGGATCCGGGCGACAGGTCAGAAAGGAATTGTCATCGTTAGGGGAACGGCTATCGCTCTGGCCATATTCTGGATTATGAAGGATCTTAAATTCGCAGTACTCGCCGGAGATGGAATCGGGCCAGAGGTCATGGAGGCCGCCTTGGAGGTCTTGGACGTCGCCCTCGGAAAAGCTGGCTATCGCGCCAACCGCACCAACGCCCTCGTCGGAGGCGCCGCTATCGACGCCACCGGCACCGCCTTGCCGGAGGCCACCTTGCAAGTCTGCCGCGAGCATGACGCCATCCTCTTCGGCAGCGTCGGGGGCCCAAAATGGGAATCACTGCCCCCCGCGGAACAACCGGAACGGGCCGCCCTGCTCCCGCTCCGCAAAGCCTTCAGCCTCTTCGCCAATATCCGCCCGGGCCTCCTCTATCCTGAATTGACCGAGGCCTCACCGCTCAAGACCAGCCGCATCCCCAACGGGATCGATATGGTCTGCATCCGGGAGCTGACCGGTGGCATCTATTTTGGGCAGCCAAAATCGCAATCCACGCTCCCCGATGGCGATATCGAAGCCATCGATACCATGGTCTACAAACGCAGCGAAATCGAGCGGATCGCGGAAGTCGCCGCGCAAACCGCCCTTGGTCGCCAAAAACGGGTCTGCTCCGT
>JBEAQI010000346.1:0-7907 GCA_041163965.1 Verrucomicrobiota bacterium
CCAAAACTCCTAAGTTTTTAGCAGGTGTTGTGCCAACATACCTGTGGAGTCTTCGAGCCGCGGATTCATAAAATAAAATAGGCCCGTCGCGATAAGCAACGGGCCTTTTGAAAAGTCCAACCGGAAACGATTAGATCTTCGCCTTGAGACCGGCACCGGCCTTGAACTTGACCGTCTTGCTGGCCTTGATCTTGATCTTTTCCTTGGTCTGCGGATTGATCCCTTCACGGGCCGCGCGCTTGGCAATCGAGAAGGTCCCGAATCCAATCAATTGGACCGACTTATCCTTCTTGAGGCCCTTTTCGATGCCATCAATGACAGCAGCGACAGCGCGCTCAGCAGCGGCTTTGGAGGTATCCGCTCCAAGGGATTTTTGTACAGACTCGACGAGTTCAGCTTTGTTCATTTAATGTCCTTATTGTTTAACGTTTTATTCGAAGTGAACAGCGTGACAAAAGGATTTCAGACCCGTTGCGTCAACAGTTTTTCTAGGCCTCCGACTTAAATTTGTGACGGCGCATCCCCTCTGGGGGCAGGTTTTAAGGGGATTCCGGTCCATCAGTCCGCGATGAGGCCCATTACAGAAGGGAAAAACGGATACAGCCGTCTCTGGAAGGCCTCGTTCGGGGCCGAACCGAGCACCGATGCCCGATGCGCCGATCACGTCCTCATTGCCGCGGCCGTTGCCCGTACAGGTAGCATGGAATCAGCCCAGATCGATGGTTTGAACCGCCCAGCGCCCGCCTGAATCAAAGTCCACCGAGCCATCCGGGAAACGGGTTTTGAGCCAGCCTAATGCCCACACCGTCTCCTCGGATCGCGCGAGGCTCGTCCATTCACCGACTTGCTGGCCGTCGACCAAGAGCGGACAAGGGGCCTCAGGCAGGTCTGGAGTCTGCTCGCTCACGGCAGTGACAAAGCGGGTCGAACGGCGCCCGAGGCGATGCGCCCTCGCGACCACTTCCTGCCCAAGAAAACAGCCTTTCAGGAGCGAAACAGCCCCCATCAACCCAGCCTCAAATGGATTCCACCGGCCAAGCTCGATATCGCGCCCGACCAAAGGGACCCCAGCCTGAAGACGGGCGAGGTCAACCATCGCTGGCGAACGTGAAAGAATGGGAATGACCTCCGTCGCAGGCGTGGGCAAAAGCACATCAACACCCCCTGACCAGATCTGGGAAGAACCAAGATACCAACCCGCGTCTAGCGACTGCGGGGACGCCTTATCCTTCGGCGCAAAGGAAGCCGGCAGGGCATCCAGACTAAGAAGCTCCCACCCGGAAGTCCTGTCGATGAGTTCAACATCATCAGCAATGATGTGACGCTCAAACTTCTCCCTCAGGACCTCCGCGCCGATGTACTCGCTGAGAATCCACCAATCGCCATTCCCGGCCCGCCAGATCCGCCCGTCGGCATGGATGAGGCCCTTGTGGTCCAACCAGAGCCCATAACGGATCTGTCCCTGCAGGCACGGCCGCAAGTCGGCGGTTCCCTGCGACTGCAGAAAATCGAAGCTGTCCTCACCTCTGACGACAAGAAGAGCGGACGGGGGGCGGGCAACCCCCTCGGGCCGAAACAGGTTGGTTTCCATTCGGACAAGTCTTGTCCATTTCAACAGATCTTCAATGCTCCCCACCATATTTTGGCAGCGCTTCTTCCTTGCTTTGACCTGCGGGAAAGGTCTCCTTGCTGGCCATGGAGAGTATCGTTTCCCGAGAGATCGCGCGTCGGCGCACCTTCGCGATCATTTCCCACCCCGACGCGGGCAAAACCACCCTGACGGAGAAACTGCTCTTGTATGCGGGTGCCAAGGAGGTTGCGGGGTCGGTCCGGGATCGCAAGACCGCCCGCGATACGGCCTCCGATTGGCTTGAATTGGAAAAGCAGCGCGGGATATCGGTCTCCTCAACGGCCCTGCAGTTCGAATACGGCGACCACCGCATCAACCTCCTCGACACCCCCGGTCACCGAGACTTCTCGGAGGACACCTACCGGGTCCTGACAGCCGTGGACTCGGCCATCATGGTTCTCGATGCCGCAAAGGGCATTGAGGAACAGACCCTCAAACTGTTTGAAGTTTGCAAGAGCCGCCGCATCCCGCTCATCACCTTCATCAACAAGTGCGACCGCCCTGGCAAGGAACCGCTGGAATTGCTGGATGAAATCGAAGAGCGCCTCGCCCTGAAGACCTACGCCATGAACCTCCCGATCGGCGAGGGGCCGGACTTCCACGGTCTCTACGAGCGTCAGGCGAGGCGCCTCCACCTCTATCAGAAGGTGTCGGGAGGCCGTTACCGGGCCCCGGTCGACATCGGCGGCCTTGACGATTCGGCCATCATCGCTGCCGTTCCGGAAAGCATTCGCACCCGCTTGGTCGAAACCAACGACCTCCTCGAATCCGCCGGCCATGAACTGGATCTGGAGGCGGTGCGAAAGGGTGAATTGACGCCGGTATTCTTCGGCAGCGCCGTGAACAACTTTGGCATTGAGCTTCTCCTGAACGGCTTTCTCGCCTACGCCAGTCCACCCCGGGGACGCCTTGCGGGAGAGATTCAAGTCGAGCCGTCCCACCCCGCGTTCTCGGCCTTTGTCTTCAAGATTCAAGCCAACATGGACCCCAATCACCGGGACCGGTTGGTCTTTCTTAGGGTCTGCTCAGGACGCTTTCATCCAGACCTGCAGGTCCGGCACGCGCAGACCGGCAAAGACGTCCGGCTCAGCTTTACGCACCAAGTATTCGGACGTCAGCGCACCACCCAGACGGAAGCGTGGCCAGGCGACATTCTTGGTGTCACGGGGCGCTCCAATCTGGAGATTGGGGACACCCTCAGCGAGGGACCGGGCATTCGTTTCCAAGCCATTCCGCGCTTTGCCCCGGAGTGTTTTGTGAGGCTGCGAAATGCCGATACGCAAAACGTGAAGCGCTTCAACAAAGGCATCGAACAGCTTCTCCAGGAAAAGGTCGTGCAACGCTTCCACGATCTCCACGGGGAATCACGCCAACCGCTTCTCGGCGCGGTCGGCCCCCTCCAGTTCGAGGTGGTTCAATACCGCCTCAAGTCGGAGTATGGCGCAGACGCACACATGGAGTCGCTGCCATGGTCCGTCACGCGCTGGATTGATCCGGGCGCCGATCAGGAGGCCCTCATCGCCCAGAACCGCTTTGGGAGCGTCCTCGTACGGGATGATGCCGGTCGCCTCTGCATTCTCTTTGAGTCGGACTGGAACCTGCAATACTTTGAACGGAACAATGGTGGCATCCGCCTGCACTCCTGTCCGCCAGGGGATTGGGCGGAATGAGCAAAACCGCCCCCGCGGCGGCCAAAGGGCCCATTCGATCGAAGGGCTCCCTCTTCAGCGTTGACCAAGGTCAGGATTGTCCATTACCGATGACCACGCTGGAGACGTCACCTGTACCATGACCTCGGGCTAGCCATCCTCATCCTTGAACTGACACTGCTATGCGAAAAAGTCACGAAATCGATTACCGCATCATTGGCGATGACATGCAAATGGTGGCCATCGAACTGGACCCGCGGGAAACCGTCATCGCCGAGGCCGGCGCCATGAACTTCATGGAGGAGGATATCTCCTTTGAGGCCCGCATGGGTGACGGATCAGCCGGCTCCGACGGGCTGCTCAACAAACTCATGGGGGCCGGAAAACGGGTCATCACCGGCGAGTCGCTCTTCATGACGCATTTCACGAATACAGGGTCTCGCCGCCGGGTGGTGGCCTTCTCCGCGCCCTACCCGGGCCAGATCATTCCTGTTGACCTAGCGGCCGTGAACGGCCGCATCCTATGCCAGAAGGACGCCTTCTTGTGTGCCGCCCTTGGCACCAAGGTCAGCATTGCCTTCAATCGACGCCTCGGAGCGGGTCTCTTCGGGGGAGAAGGCTTCATCCTGCAAAAGTTGGAGGGAGATGGATTGGCTTTTCTTCACGCCGGAGGTACCATCGTCCGCCGCGAACTGCAGAATGAAACGCTGCGCGTTGATACGGGGTGCCTGGTCGCCTTTAGTGAGACCATAGATTACAACATCGAGCGGGCCGGGAACCTCAAATCCATGCTCTTCGGAGGCGAAGGGCTCTTTCTCGCCACCCTCAGGGGCACGGGCACGGTCTTCATCCAAAGTATGCCTTTCTCGCGCCTCGCAGACCGCATTCTGGAGAATGCCCCGCGCGCGGGAGGCGACCAGAAGGGAGAAGGATCCGTCGCAGGTTCCGTCTATAGGATGATGAGCGGTCGCTAAGACAAACTGCTTCGCATGCGCGCTATGGAGGCATTTCCCCTGGATAGAGAGGAATTGACCCCTCGCCGCGGACATGGCAGTCTCAGCCACATGCCGCAACAAGCTCTGCAATGAAGCGACTTTTCTCCAAATACCTCCACTCGGAGAGCCCATTTGCGCAATTCCTGCGCTTTGCCACGGTGGGGGTCAAAATTTCCGTCATCGACGCTGGCGGGGTCTACCTGCTGCCCTATCTCTTTGGCATCAACCTCTATGCGGCCCGGATCGTTTCGCTCGGAAGCGCGATGTGCGCTGGATACCTGCTGAACCGCTACTTTACCTTTGGTGGCAACCAACGGGGCTGCTTCTACCGGCAAATGGCGGGGCATCTCGGAGTCCATATTATCGGAGGGGGAATCAATTACGGAGTTTTCTCGGCCACCCTTTCCATCGGCCAAGTGACGCTTAACGATCGGCTCGCACTCAGCCTCTTACCCTTGGCCGCGGTCTGGCTGGGAGGGCTCATCGGCATGTCGTTCAACTACTTCTGCTCGAGTCGCTTGGTCTTCAAAAGCCAACCGCATGCCAAGCCCTGACCAGAGCATGATGAGAGCCTTCCTGCTCGGAGTGCGGCTCCCCGGGCGCGTTGTGCGGGAATCGCTTCGCCGGGAAGGGCGAATTGCCGCCCCCTTTGGCCTGCGGCGGATTGGAGCCCTCCTGCTTATTGCACCGGTCTTCGCCGCCCTCCAACTCTGCCATTGGATTGGCTTTGCCCTCGATGAATGGCTCTTCCCGAAGTACCGCTCCGTCAACATCCGGCAACCGGTTTTCATATCCGGCATCCCACGCAGCGGGACCACCTTCGTCCACCGCTTTCTCGCCAAACACCTCGTCGACACAACCACCTTCAGCACATGGGAGGCCGTCCTCGCCCCCTCCATCTGTGAGCGCCTCCTCGTCCGCGCACTGGACCGACTGGACCAGCTCTTGGGCGGCCCCGGACGGCGGCTTCTGGGCTGGATTACCGAACGCATGGCTGGCCGGCAGGACGCGTTTCACCCGATTCGATTGGAAGACGGGGAAGAGGATTATCTTGCCCTCCTGCCCATCGGAGGCTGCTTCATCACCGTTCTCCTCTTTCCTTCCAGTCCGCAGATCTGGAGCTTGACAGCACTTGAAGAGTGGCGCGCCAAGGATCGGGCCACCCTCCTGGATTTTTATCACCGCTGCCTGCAGCGTCACCTTTGGTTTCACGGGCCTGATAAACGGCTCCTGTCAAAAAACGCCGCCTTCGCCTCATGGCTTCCGTATCTGCGAGATCGCTACCCTGATGGACGGTTTCTTGTTTGCGTCCGGCCCCCGCATGAGGCCCTGGCATCAAACCTGAGCTCCCTGCGCGGCGCCCTCCTCGCCACTGGTAACGCCCGGGCCGCACCGGCCTTCACCACCGCCATGGCCAAGGCTTACCTGCGTTCGTTTCAACAACTGCTGGCCTTCGCCTCCATCCAATCGACCTTGCCTACTGTGGGCATCCTCGACCAACCGGTCCTGAAAGCGCACCCGGAGAAAGTCCTTGGCCGCCTCTGCCAGGAAATGGGTTTGCCGCTTGAGCCCTCATCCCTGACGCAGGATAGCGCTTCGGCCGGCACAACCCAGCCTCATCGCCACCGCTGGTTCACGGCGGCGCCGATTCCGGCGCAATTTTCCTCGCAGTGCCACCCCATCTATGAGCAGATAAAGGCCCTCGGGCACTCCTCGTCCGGACCTTAATCTTAGCAAGGTATGTCATTCCAAAACGACCCTCAGCGAACGGAGTCCTTTCCAGCCGCCCAAATGCGCGTGGCCCTTTTTTCGGATTCCTTTCCGGAACGCAATGGGGCGGGTGCCTATTACTTTGATCTGGCGCCGGAACTTCTGAAGGACCTGGAAGCCCTGACTGTTTTTCAGCCCACCCCAAAAAAGCGGCTCCTTCAACTGGCCCTTCCCTTGCCGGGAGATCCCACGCAGAAGCTCCTGACGCCCAACATCCCGCGCATTGTGCGGGAGTTCCGCGTCCTGCGGCCTCATTTGGTCATTGGCGTCACTCCAGGGCCCTTCGGGCTGCTTGGTCTGATGCTGGCAAGGCGCGCGAGGTGCCCCTTCATAACCGCCTTTCACACCCACTTTGAGGGCCTCGTCCAACTCTATGGCAACACGCTCTTCTTTCGCTTCGCCAACTGGTACCTCGAGACCATCAACAAGATCCTCTGCCGCCGGAGCGCCACCGTCCTCATAAACAATTCAAATCTCACCTCCACCGTGGAGCGCTTGGGTGCTCCGGGAGTCGAGGTAATGGGCACTCCGCTCTCCCAAGCTTTTCTGGGGGCCCCTCTCCAGCCCCCGCCGCCCGGACTCAAACAGGTCCTCTTCGCTGGTCGCTTGGCCCCGGAAAAAAACCTGCCCGAGGTCATCGCGGCAGCCAAAGCACACCACGACGTGCAGGTCGTGATCGTCGGCGATGGGCCGCTGCGCACCGCAATCGCGCGGGAAACAGCAGCCCTGCCAAATGTCAGGCTGACGGGTTGGCTCGATCGTCCCGCCCTGCGCGCGGAAATGGACGCCGCCAATCTGCTCCTGCTGCCGTCCCATATGGAGACGTTTGGGACCGTGGCCCTTGAGTCCATGGCCCGGGGTCGGCCGGCCCTCGTGGCAGCCAGTGCCGGTATCCACGATTGGCCGCTCCTGAAACCGGCGCTCTTCCGTCTTGAAGCGGGCCAGTCCGTCACGGACGCCCTCACCCATCTGAAAACGCTTCCCACCACGGAATGGCAGCGCCTGGCTGAGGTCGCCCGCGGGGCGGCGGAACACTTGCATGGGGAGACGATTCAGCAGTGGGTGGATCTTATTTCACGCTACGCTCGTCGGCAGGATCGGTGAACGCTCCCGCAAAAGCCTTTCTCTCGTTGCATGACGTGATGCCGGAGACCTTCGACAGGGTCAGGCAGGTCATCTCCTTCCTCGCCGCCCGACGCATTCCACCCCTCACCCTGCTGGTGGTACCTGGGCGGGAGTGGTCAGCCTCCCAACTGGAGCAACTGCATAAATGGTCGGAAGCGGGCCATCCTCTGGCCGCCCACGGTTGGATCCACGAAAGCCAGCCACCACGCTCGCTTCATCATCGTCTGCATTCGGCCCTGCTATCGCGCCGGGTCGCGGAACACCTCTCGCTAAAGGGACCAGGAATTGTCGCGCTGATGCGGCGGTCCCAGGAATGGTTTGTCCTGCAAGGACTTCCGCAGCCCTCCCTATATGTGCCCCCGGCGTGGGCTTTGGGACCAGTTGCCCGCCCGCTTCTCCAAACCCTGGATCTGCGGTGGGTCGAATCCACACGCGGCTTTCTCCATCTGCAAAGCGGTCAGTACAAGGTCCTTCCGCTCGTCGGTTATGAGGCAGATACAGCAGGGAGAGCAACCTTCCTGAGGCTCTGGAACCGGTTCCAGGTCGAAATTGCCCGCCGGTCGGGCCGCCCCCTCCGGATCAGTGTCCACCCGCACGACCTGCAGCTGCGTCTCGCGGGTTCTCTCCAACGGCTCCTCGCCGACAAGTGGGACTTCATTCACGATCCAACGCTTGCCTGAAAGTTGCAGACCGCCTAATTAAAAATACTGTTTTCTCATGCCATTGGTACCACTCATC
>JBEAQI010000347.1:0-2911 GCA_041163965.1 Verrucomicrobiota bacterium
ATTGCCCACGCTCCACCTTCAGATAAGCCACCCCGTCCGGGCCAACATCATAGAGGTCGGGATGCAACCGATTCATGACTGACGAGGTATCCGCCGGAAACATACTCAGTCCGCGAAAGTAGTGGTGCCCATTGCGCTCCACGGAGGCATTCCCTAGCAAGGCCTGCACCGCAAGATCCTGTGTCAGCGCGATCGGCCCAATATTGGAAAGGTCCTCCCCAGTCATGCAGTAGCGTTTCTCGGTATCGTGGCCTTGGCGCAGGGCCAGCAGACAACGGTTGCGGATGCCCTTGAAGACGCCCTTGCAATTCTTATGGCTGACGCCGCCATATCCCAACTCCAAGGCCCGGGGAACGTCCTCCAATCCACCATCGGATTCGTCGATAATAATGGATACCGGCCGCGGCCACGCGCGCCGCCCATCAAAGGCATCGCCCGCCAAAGCGGACTTCCGATTCACCGGTTGCTCAATAAAGAGCAGATGCTCAAACAAAGCGGCCAATGCGGGGTCTGCGTACACCGCCTCGCCAAAACCGCGTAGCTGGCTGGCGGTCGTGAATTGCTCATTTCCATCAAGGCTGAACTGAAAATCGTCCCCACAGGCAGCCCGTACTACCCGCTCAACATCTTTCAGCCGGTGGATGTCAGTAGGCTCATCGCCGGAAAGTTTCACCTTGAATTCCCGCAAGCCATGGGCCCGTATACAGGCCTCCAGGGATTGGGGTAATCCGTCAGAGACGCGCTCCTCGGAGGGTATTTCCGCATCGCGCAGGTAATCGGCCAACCCCACCGTGTGTCGCAAGGTCACCCGCTCCAATGGCGTCCGAGGCAGAAAGTCCGACGGCGTATGAGCTGCCAGCTCCGGATCAATGGCCCCCAGATCAATCCCCAGCCGGTTGTCCCGGATCAACTGCCACAAAGGCCGCTCCGCATGGCGGCACACCGCATCCAACACCGCCCGCTCCACAAGGGAAATGCCAAAGTGCTGCAACAGGGGCGGAAACCTTGGCGCCACCATCAGGGCCTGATAAAGCTCCCACCACAGCTGAAAGGGCGTCCCCGCCGGCAATTCGACCGATGTTTCCAGCGCGCTTCCCAGACTGGATTCCATGTCACTGATCTCACGCTCCAATGGGACCTCCGGCTCCTTCGTAAACCACTTTGGTGGGAGATGATCCGCCGCAAAACCAGTGACCCCCACCCCGCCAATCCTGCACTCCAAGCGCACGAACAGATGCGGCAGCTGCGTCATCGTCGCAATACCATACTTGAACGGCATCCGCGTCCGGATCATCCATTTCTGCACCGAATAAGCTATCACCTGAATCTGCATCCTCTCCTCTCTAAGCGCGATCCCTCGAAAGACAGCTTTTTTCTTCCGTCAACGGGATGGCTCCGCGATCCACCTTGGGACGAATGGACTGCTGCGCGCACCGGACTTTACCGAAAGCTGGCGACACCACCCAAGCTGTGCATTGTAACTAGGCATGGATCCATTGACGCAAGGGTTGATTGGGGCCACCGCGGCTCGCAGCAGCGTGGCAGGAGATATGCCGCGGGCGGGCTGGATCGGCCTGATAGCGGGGATGGCACCGGACCTCGATGTGTTCATCCGCAGTGAGACCGATCCACTACTCGCCGTGGAATACCATCGGCACTTCACCCACGCGCTGGCTTTTATCCCCATTGGGGGTCTTCTCTGCGCCCTGCCATGGCTGCTCCTCCCCAGCCTTCGAGAACGATGGCGCGAGGTGCTGATCGCCTCCACGGCCGCCATGGCCACTCATGGCCTCCTCGACTCCGCAACCACTTATGGCACGCAACTGTTCTGGCCATTTTCCACCTACCGTGCCGCATGGGACTGGATCTCGATCATCGACCCGGTCTTTACCCTCGTTCTCCTGCTCGGCGTGTTGATCGCTTTCCTGCGGAAATCGCGTGTCCCCGCCCTCATCAGTCTGGCCTGTGCAGTCGCCTATCTCGCCCTGGGCGCCTGGCAAAACCAACGGGCCCTCGCCGCTCAACACCAGGTCGCCAACCTCAGGGGACACGCCATCGAGCGGGGACAGGCCTTTCCCACCATCGGCAATCTACTCGTCTGGAGATCCCTCTATGAAGCCAACGGCCACTTTTACTCGGATCGTATCCGCGTGTCCCTTACAGGCGATATTCTTTGGACCGAGGGCCAACAGGTGAGAAGCGTCCGCCTGGACGACTTGCCCGCCCCATGGGCGGATCACCCCATGGCGGGTGAGGACTTTCAACGGTTTGCGTGGTTCTCGGACCAGTGGGTCGCGGCCTCCCAAGATGAGCCGGGTCTTTTCGGCGATGCGCGCTATTCCCTCCAAACCGCCGTCTACGATCCAATATGGGGAATTCGCTTCGATCCTCATCGGCAACGCCCCACGGAATGGGTGAGCCGAACCCCGGAGAGGAAGCTCAACTGGTCCGGCCTCTGGCAGGAAATCAAGGGAACCGATCCAGCGTACCAACCGTTGCCTACTCCCTGAGCAAACCTGGTCAGCAAGTCATCTTGGCATTTCCCAACCGCTCCAAGCACTGCGTACGGGATCAAACTCCCCACCCCACTAAAGCTCCACGTCCGGCCAGGGAAAGGGCTCCGCGAATTCATCCACCGGCAACTCACCGGAAGCCTGCAGGCGGGACACCCGGCCATCAAGGTACTCTTTCCAGACCCGCAACTTTCCATCCTCCACATACCCGGTCGAGACGGTCCCTGATGCCGTGCGGACCCCCGTCTCGTCCTTCGTGGTGGCGTATTGGTACTCCACACTGAAACGGTTTCCCTCGATGATCAAAGCGTGGATATGGATGCGGGTATCGCTGAAATGGTCTCTCCAAAAACGGAACACCTCAAGGGCTCCGTCCACTCCCATGCGGCGTCCGGGAT
>JBEAQI010000348.1:0-5216 GCA_041163965.1 Verrucomicrobiota bacterium
GCTGTCGCTTTCTCGTCCATCCCCTCTTTGCGGCCTTTGCATTCACCTTCACGTTCAGCGTCTGGCATTTCCCTGTTTTGTACGAAGCCGCTCTGCACAACAAGGTGTGGCATATGGTCGAGCACTTGACGATGTGGGGCTCATCGGTTCTGATGTTGTGGCCGCTTCTGAGTCGTTGTGAACGACTGCCGCGGATGAATTGGGGAGTGCAGATCCTGTATTTGTTTCTTCTGATGGTGGCGCAAATCCCCTTGTTTGGGATTCTGACCTTTTCACCAGAGGTATTGTATCCAACGTATGAGCTGGCTCCGAGGATCACCTTTCTGGATCCGTTGGCAGATCAGGTTTTGGGCGGTCTCCTCATGAAGGTGGCGAACATGATTCTCAGCCTCATTCTGATGGGGCGCGCCTTCTATTACTGGAATCTTCAGCAGCGCTGATGCGCGTTAGCGGGCCCTGCCCTGGGGCAGAGGAGGTTAAGCCCATGGGCTCAATGAGGGATGCCCAAGATGTCGTGGGCAATGCCGAAGCGAAGGTTGTGGGTGGTGTGGTGAATCCCATCCGCGCCGCAGAGGTGCATCAGGACATCGCAGGTCAGAATGGCGATGGGAAAGATATCGGCCCGGCTTTCCGGGATACCTGGAATGCGGAGCCGGTCCTCCTTGGAGGCATCGACGACCAGCGGCTTGATGGTTTTAAACCAACTTTTTGAAAAGAAGTAAGGGGTAACGGAGCCGGTGCGTTCAGCCGCTTGCGGATCCCCTTCGAGCATACGGGAGGCGACTGTGAGCCCCCCGCCGCAGCCGACGAGCGGGGCCTTGAGCGGAACGCTTCCCTGCGCAAGCGTTTCGTGGAGGTGGCGGGCGCAGGCTTGCTGCTGAGCCGCGGGGATCGGCTTGGAGGGATCCCCAAAGAACATTTCCATGAGGCGCACGGAACCCAGTTCAAAACTCTGATAGGTTTTCAATTGGCACCCTTCAAAGTACATGAGCTCAAGAGAGCCGCCACCGAGATCGAAGGCTGTGAACGATTCGAATTCCGGGAGCGCAGGATCTCCCAAAATCCCCCTGGCGATGCCTTCTGCCTCTTCCAGGCCGGACAGGGTGTGCACCTCATGGCCGGTCGCGGCATGCACGGCCGCGACAAAATCGTGGCCGTTGGTGGATGAACGGACCGCGCTCGTGGCGACGATCCGGATGGCGTCGAGCGGTTCGTGAACACGACAGCTTTTCAAGAGCTCGACCACGGCCATGACTCCACTTCGAATACCTTCCGCACGGAGAACGGGGACGGCCTCTCCGATGCCCGCACTGATGCGGGCATCGAGGGACTTCTCCATAAGGATGTCCAGTTTGCCGGTCGCTTCATTGCGACTGGCGACCAGCGCTTTGATGGAGTTGCTTCCAATGTCGATGACGGCGGCGCGGGATTTCATAGGGTGTATCCACTTTTGGCGATGAGAACGACGAATTCCCCCTTGGAGGAGCCCTTGCCCAGAGCCTGCCGGACTTCAAGAATGGTTCCGGTGAGGAGGGTTTCGTGTCGCTTGGTCAGTTCCCGAGCGAGGCAGATGATCCGTTCCGGTCCGAAAATGCTTTCTGCATCCTCAAGAAATTTGTCGATCCGATGGGTGGACTCGTAAAACACGAGGGTTGCCGACTGTTCGATGTGGGCCTCAAAGACACGCAGGCGGGCCGCCCGCCGTGGCGGCAAAAAGCCCATGAAGAGAAACTGGTCGGTGGGCAGGCCTGATGCCGAAAGGGCAGCGACGGCGGCGTTGGGGCCGGGGACAGGGATGACTTTCAAGCCGGCCGCGGTGCATGCCCGAACGACTCGGAATCCCGGATCGGAAATACCGGGAGTGCCGGCATCCGAGATCAGGCCGCAACTCAGGCCGTTCTGAATGGCCCGCGTGATGTCACTGGCAACGGCCTGCTCGTTGTGTTCGTGGCAGGGCAGGGCTTGGCGGTCGACGCCGATGGCCTGTAGAAGCCGTTGCGAGTGGCGGGTATCCTCGGCATAGAGCCGATCCACGGAACCGAGCAACTGGATTGCCCGGAGCGTGACATCCCCAAGATTTCCGATTGGGGTTGCAATCAGATAGAGGGCCGGCTCGGCGTTATTTTCCGGCATGCGATTGGTCCGGAATCAACCGGGCGTGTTCGGCATTCCCGGCAATTGACCTTCCCAGTTGGCTGGCGTGGCCCATGGTATTTGTTGCTCGTTGGGATCTTCCTCGAGCAGGCTGGCGCACCCGCTCAAGGCAAGCATCGCCGCGCACGTCAGAAGAATGGTCCAGATGGTCTTAGGGTTGCGCTTCATATCACTTGTGTGAAACGATGAACACTTTCGTCCCGTTGACAAGTTCCGAGGCGTCCCTTCTCCAATCTTTAACATGGCCAAGCGCGATCCCGTTTTCGATGCGGTTCAGCCAGCCTTCCAAAATGACCGTACCGCCATTGCAAAGGAGAAGGGCCTGCGGCAACTGGAGCCCATCAGGGACGTCACCAGCAAGCGAAAAGACCTGTTTGTCGGAAGAGATCCCCGCCACTTCCATGGACGGGGGCAGATGGGCGCTGGCCTTGGCCATGGCATCGAGGGCGTCCTCCAGATCGGTGGTCTGGCGCCTCAGACTTTGCAGTTCCGCCTGAAGGCGAGCCGGTTCCCCAGCCAGGCGAATGGTCTCCAGACGAAGCCCTTCCAGCTCCGTCTCCCACTTGATAACGTGTTCCCTGTGGGTGGCTTCCTCTGCTAGCAGCTGGTCCACTTGTCGTTTGAGGTGGTCCCGTTGCGCGGTGAGATTGGTGGCGCGGTCAAGGTTGCCACGTGCTTCCAGTTCCAGCGCGCGGTAGCGCGTGGCCGCGGTCTCCAATTCCGCAGCAGCCTGGCTCAGCCGCGTTTCCAGCTCCGTCGATTGGATCGCCCAGTTGTTGCGGGCGGCCTTGTGGTCGGCTGCCTGGCGGCTGGTTTGGTGAAACTGCCATGCCCAGCCCGCCCCAAGGCAGAGACCGGCTCCCATGAAAATCAAATAAAACCGTTGCATTCCCTCCGTTTAGGGACAGCCGTAGGTGGCGTCAAACGGTTTTTTGCATAGCTTTTTGTGGATGCCCTTGGCCGGGTTGAGGACCGCGTGTTCGAGCAGTTTGTGGAGGGTGGAGGCCTCATTTTCAAGGTTGAGGGCTTGAGCCAGTTCGCGAACGGTGAAGAAGGCCCCTTGGTGCTGGCGGAGGTGGGCAAAGAGCGTTTTTTGAATCCCGAGGAAGCGGGTGGCTGCTTTTTTGCCCGCTTCGACACCCGGTTGGTGGTAGGCGTTGACATTGACGAGCGAGGCGTAGAGGCCGGTGGCCCGTTCGAAGAGAGCGATGAGCAGGCCGACCGACTTGGGGCAGACCTCATCGATGGAGAGGGTCAGGGAGGGGCGGTTCATTTCGTGAAGGGCGGCGACCGTTCCGAGGAGGAAGGCATGGAGATAATCCCCGGAGGTGGTATCGGGTTCGACGTCGATGGAGGCACCCTCTCGATCTTTTTTGACCTCAATGAAGGTGGCAAAAAAATTCGGGACCCCTTCCCGCAGCTGCTGAACATAGGCATGTTGGTCGGTGGAGCCCTTGTTTCCATAGACGGCGATGCCTTGATGAACGATGTTGCCGTCCAGATCTTTCTCCTTGCCGAGGGACTCCATGATGAGTTGCTGCAGATACTTTGACAGGAGCATGAGCCGATCCTTGTAGGGAAGGATGACCATGTCGCGGGAGCCTTTGCCATCGGTTGCGTGGTACCACAGGAGGGCGAGCAGGGCGGCTGGATTTTGCAGGGGATCCGGATGGCGGGTGAGGACATCCATGGAGGCGGCCCCGTCCAGCATTTCACGGATGTCGAATCCTTGGAGAGCGGCTGGGAGAAGGCCGACCGCGGCCAGCTCGGAGGTCCGGCCGCCGACCCAATCCCACATGGGGAAGCGGGCCAACCAATTTTCGGCGATGGCCTTTTGATCCAGTTGGCTGCCCTCGCCGGTGATGGCGATGGCCTGACGGGCAAAGTCGAGTCCCTCGCTGAGGAAGGCCTGCATGGTCTCAAGCATGCCATTGCGGGTCTCCGGCGTGCCGCCCGATTTGGAGATGACGATGGCGAGGGTGCGGTCGAGGCGGCCCCGCAGGTGGGAGAGGACCGCGTCGATTCCATCCGGGTCGGTATTGTCGAGGAAGTGGGCGCGCAGCCGATCTTCTCCTTCCCGGCCAAGGGCTTGGGCGACAAACTGCGGCCCGAGGGCCGACCCGCCAATCCCGATCACAAGAAAATCCGTATAGGGTCCGGCAGGGCTCTGCACGTCGCCTCGGTGGATGGCGGCTGCGAGCGAAAGAATCTGCTCCAGGCAGGACTCGATGGCATGGCGCAGGTGCGGGGATGGAGCCATTTGCGGGGCCCTGAGCCAATAGTGCCCAACCATGCGGTTTTCATCCGGATTGGCGATGGCGCCCTTTTCCAAGGCCTCCATGGCGTGGATCGCGTGGACGGCGCGGTCCTGCATGGCAGCGAAAAAGTCAGCTGTCACCCCCATGGTGCTGTAGTCCAGCGAGAAGTCTAGATTCTCGTTGCGGTAGCAGTTTTGCGTGTAAGTGATCCAATCCATGAGTGATCAGCGTGAGAGGTTCTTGTCGGTGACGGCGCCCTCTGAGGCGGAGGTGACGGTGGCGGCGTACTTTGCCAGAACGCCCCGTTGCACGGGGCAGCCTGTTGGCTGGTAGGCTTTCAGACGCGCCTCATATTCATCTTGAGGCAACAGGACATTGATTTCGTTGGTTTCCGCGTTGATGGAGATTTGGTCGCCGTTGCGCAGGATGCCGATGGGACCGCCCACGGCCGCTTCCGGAGTGATGTGCCCGATGACAAATCCGTGGCTTCCGCCGCTGAACCGGCCATCGGTGATGAGCGCGACCTCCTTGCCCAGTCCCCGGCCCATGATGGCGCTGGTCGGCCCCAGCATTTCCCGCATGCCCGGCCCGCCGACGGGTCCTTCGTTCCGGATGACGACGACATCGCCGGCTTGGACGGTCTGGTCCAGGATACCCGCTTGGGCCGATTCCTCCGATTCAAAGACAACGGCCCGGCCAGTGAAGTGAAGCCCTTCCTTTCCGGAAATTTTGGCGACCGCCCCGGTGGGGGCGAGGTTTCCGTAGAGCACCCGCAGGTGGCTGTCGGCCTTGACGGGGTTGTCA
>JBEAQI010000349.1:0-4413 GCA_041163965.1 Verrucomicrobiota bacterium
CGCGGGCCTTTTCCGATCGCTTTGGCTGGGAGCTGACGGGCCGCGAAGTATCCGAGTTTGACACGATGCTGGGCATCGCGGCCAGTGTTATCCTTCTACCTATTTATTTCCTCGCCACCAAATTATTCTACCGTGAGCCGACGCCAGAGCGTGCGCGGGAACTGGAAGTCTATTGGAACAACCTCAGCCGGCCGGTGCACAAAGGCGAAGAAAATGCGGATACCGATGCGCGCCAAGGCAAGGTGTTGGGGTTGCTTTCCGCATTTTACGGTCTCTTTGTTGTGCTGCTTTTTCTGATACCGAACGAAATGGGCGGGCGGATTGTGTTTATCGGTTGTGGGAGCGTGTTAATGCTGATTGGATACTTGCTATACCGTTCCACGCACCCCCGGACCCCAAAGCTCGACGTAAACCCTTAGATGCAGATTCAAATGAAGAACAGCGCCCTCCCTTATTCCACCGCATTTTCCTCCCTTGGTTGCCCAAATGCCTCATGGGAAGGGCTGTGCGACCTGTGCCGCAGGTTTGGAATCCGGGAGCTCGAAATTCGCGCCTTGGAAGGGATGTTGGATCTTCCCGAATACCTTTCAAAGAGGTTTGGCTCACCGGCCGCATGGGCGGCAGCAGTTGAGGCGGAGGATCTGCATGTAAGCGGGCTTTCAACTTCCCTAAAGCTTGTCGGAAGCAAGCCAGACGATCGGGTTGCATTCCTGCGTTTCCTCCCATGGGCGGACGCTGTCGGGGGCGCTCCACTACGGGTCTTTGATGGCGGTACCCCGGAAGATGGCCTTTCTGGGAATGCCCTTCAGGAAGCGCTCGACACGATCGATTGGTGGCGCCTCGAAAAAGCACGCAGCGGTTGGATCAGTGACATCATCATTGAAACGCACGATTCCATGGTGCGAAGCGATGAGGTGTGCCTGCTCCAGCGCAGCCTCGCGCTCCCGGTCGACATTCTTTGGGACACACACCATACCTGGAAAAAAGGGGGCGAAGAGGTGTCCGCGACATGGCAGGCGATTGGCCAGTGGGTGCGCCACATTCACGTGAAGGACAGCATCCCTCAACCGAGTGCCCGCCATCCGTTCACCTATGTTTTGCCGGGCGAGGGCGTGTTTCCTCTCCGGCATACCCTGGCTTTGCTGATGGACCGCCAGTTTGATGGCGTCGTCTCGCTCGAATGGGAGCGGATGTGGCACCCGTATCTGGGTGAAATCGAAGAGGCGCTGGAAGCCATGCAAACGCTGTACGAGCAGGTCCATGAGGTGGATCAGTAAGGGCTTCGTGGTGAACGCGACGCGATTGTGACTCTGGTAAGTCAGCCGATCGATACCAACAAGATACAGCCTCCATTATGGCATGGGAGTGTTTTCGGGCGTCCCCTCAGCAGGCAGGCGGCACCGGTGGCAGACATTGGAGCAGCGTGAGCCCGGCAGCACCGGCAGAAACCCGCCATGAATCCACTCCGGCGGGAAAAAAGAGGCGGCTGCCAGTCGGGCATTCCACTTCGCCGATATGTGCGTTGCCATCGACAACAAGGCCCACAAAGGCTTCTCCACCCGGAAGTTCGAGTTCGCCGGGGCCAGCCATCAGCCGGCGCATGCGAAAGGCGCTGGTTTGGTCGCTATCGATGAGCGTTTCGAGGCGGGCGTTTGGAGATAGATCGGAGACAAGTCTCGGCTGCACAAAGAGTTGCTCCTTTACTTGCCGGGCGCTCCGAGGCGTCAGATCAAAACAGGCAAGGGAAAGCTCTGCATCGCCATTCAGATAGCGTGCGCTTTCCGGCAGGACATATCCGTTGTGTTCAAATTCGCAGCGCACCACCCAGTCGGAGGGCTCCATCAATTCGACCATACAAATGCCGGCCCCAATCGCATGAGGAATCCCTCCCGGAATATGCAGGCAATCGCCCGGCCGCACGGCAATCGGATCAAATGCTGCCCGTAGGTTCTCGAGGTCTTGCCGCAGAACCCATTCCCGCAGCTGTTCTCGGCTGGGGGGTCGCTGAAATCCTATCCATAGATGCGGATTCGTGTCCGGCCTCACCGACAGAATATAATAGGCCTCGGCTTTGCCATGAGCGGAATTCAGGTGACGGTGGGAAAACTCGGCTGTCGGATGCACCTGAATATGCAGCCGCACCGCGGCATCGAGGTACTTCACGAGAATTCGCGGTTCCGTGCCAAAGGCCTGCACATGGGGCTTACCGAGATAAAACGCTGGCTCGGCCTGAATGAGATCGGCAAAGAGGCAGCGATTCCCCTCGACCGTGCAGACCGACATGCCTTCGTGAGGTCCAGCGGGCTGCGGATTGCGCGCAAGCGTTGTTGAGGCAATCCAATCCTCTGGGAAATGGCTGTCTTTGGGATCGCTCCTGCCTTCAAGCCGGTCCAGGACTGCTCCCCCGAGGTAGGTGCGCCACACACGGTTGGTTTCAAAGAGCAACGGGCTCTGCAGGGGCTCCTGTTTCATGATTGAACGCGCGTTTGCAGGTTGCCTAGCGCCGCCAGCGCTGCCCGAGCAAGGTAATCCGCAGGTTTGTTGATTTCAAGCCAGATGGCTTGCTCCTCAGGTGCGGGCTCCTCCAACGATTCCAGCTGGCTCTCCAGCAAGGTCGGATTAAAAAAATGCCCCGCTCGGCCACCCAGACGTTTGCGCAGGAGGGCCTCTCTGCCATGCAGATAAACGAGATGCACTGGACGCTCGCCGCGCCGCAGATGATCGCGGTACGCCCGCTTGAGGGCGCTGCAGGCCAACACCACGACGTGGGCCTTGCGCTCTGGGTCGTTTAGTAATTCACGCAGCTTCTCCAGCCATGGCAAGCGGTCCGCATCGGTCAGCGCATGCCCGGCCTGCATCTTCGCTACATTTTCTGCCGGATGATACGGGTCCGCATCCAAAAAATCTGCTCCAAGCGCGCCCGCTATCAGCTCGCCCACGGTCGATTTCCCGCTCCCCGAAACGCCCATGACCAAGACAACCGCCTGCCATTGCCTGTCAGCAGGCATACACGCCTCCGTTGGTGACGAGTGTCGCTCCGTTGAAAAATCCGGCATGCGGCGCCACCGCCTGCAACAAAACCGGTGAGCCCACCTTCACCGCCACCCTTTCTTCGAGAGAGTCCCGTTGCCTTTGCCCAACAAGTGCCATCCGCTTTTCATAATTATTAAATTTTCTTGAAGAGAGGGGTTGGGTCAAGGACAATGGTGGAATGAAAAGCAGGGTCTGCGGATGGCAGGTAATGGTGAAAGTGTTGGTGGTGGGGAGTGTGGTGGTGTTGACGGGAGGGTGGCGTTCGGCGCTGTATCCGGAGGATTGGGAGCCGCCGCAAGAGCGTGAAGGCTTGAATTTTCTGACCAGTGCGATGGTGCAGGATTTTTCGTTTGCGGGGTATCACCGCGGAGAGCGGATGTTGCCGGATGTGGCGGGTCCGGTGTTTAATGTGTTGAATTACGGGGCCGATGCAGGAGGGGCAGGGGATTCGACGGCGGCGATCCAAGCGGCGATCGAGGCGGCGGAAGCAGCGGGAGGCGGCATGGTGTGGCTGCCGGAGGGACGCTACCTATTGTCAAAGCCGGAGAACCGCAATTATGCGGTCCGCATTACAAGATCTGGGGTGGTGCTGCGCGGAGCGGGCCCCGACAAGACCTTTCTGGTAAACACGACTTCTAACATGCGGCAGTCGGACGTCATAAAAGTCGGACCAGTGGGAGGGTCGAACTGGGCGACGCCGCGCGGTGGCGTGGCGTTGGTAGCGGAGGATTATCCGGGCCCGACGATGGAGATCCGGCTGCAAAGCTGGCTGAATTTTGCGGTGGGGGACTGGGTGGTGGTGCACAACCCGTTCACGGACCAGGTGAGTTCTGGCGGGTCATTTGTGCAGGATGTGAAGATGGACCGCAGCGTGGCGACCTCACCGAACTGGATAGGGCAGGGAGCGAATCTTCGAGGCCCCATGATGTACCGCCAGATCACGGCGGTCGATGAAGCGGCCAAAACGATTCGCATTGATGCGCCGACGCGGTGGTGGTTGCTGCAGCGCGATGGAGCGCGGGTGTATTACGCGGATGCGTTGCTTGAGGAAGTTGGCATTGAGCATTTTTCAGTTGGCAACCTACGGCATCCGAGCACGGCCTGTTGACTCTACTTATTCCGAATCAAATCTTTCACGTTTCATAGCGTGGACAGTCGCGCGATTACCGGTATTCCGCAGCGGATTTTGGACTGACGTAGTGCCAAAGGCACGGAGATGGCGAAGCAAAGATGTCATCGAATCCGCCTGGCTCACCAGGACATCACCACAGCCTGTCCTGCGAAGCCTGCAAGGCGAAGTTGGAAGGCGGGCAGGGTGTTTTCCCGCAGGCGCGGGATTTAGTTAGAGGTAGGCGAGATTAGCTTCTGTACCGAGCCGAA
>JBEAQI010000350.1:0-2872 GCA_041163965.1 Verrucomicrobiota bacterium
TGGCCTGCCAATTTTCGGACAACCCGATTTCATCCTGCAGGTAGAGGGACATCACGTCAACGCCCACCCGGGTGTCATCGGCAAGATCCACTGAGAACCGGTTCCGCGTCGGCTCGCCGGCAGCGTTCACCCCCACCCCGCCACGCAACGCCATCGGACGCTCAATTCGGAACACCTCCTTGTCGCCCATGGTCGTGTCCCAGAAGGAGTCATAGCGGTACTGGTCGGACTGGGTGTCAATTATCTCAACACCGGTAATAAACGTGTGCCGGACCGTCCCTGCGTCCATCTCTCCAATCACATTCGCTGAAAGGATGAGATTTCTTCGCAGCGTCGCGTCCACATACCCGTCCAGCGTGACCAGGTCGGGCGTGAGCGCCTGATCGTAGGCAGTTGTATAGATATTCTGATATAACTTGTCGTAATCCCCGTAGTTGGCGCTGACATTGACCTTGAGGGTGTCCGAAATCACGTGCTGCGCCGAAACCCTGAATAAATGGGCCTTCAGCTCGGCGAAATTTTCAAGCGGGTCTCCAAACACAACCTTCCTGAAGGCCCTGACCGGCCGACCGTCGATTCCGGTCGGAACGCCGCGGTCAATGATGCGCTCATGATCAATGAATTCATAGGCGACATCCACCATCGTCGCCGGACCAGCACGCCACTTCAGGGTCGGATTGAATCCGAAGCGCTCCCCGTCATACTGATCGCGGTGATTGCTCAGTTGCTCGTGCATCACATTCAGGCGAACCGCCGTCTCCTCTCCCAAAGGCGTGTTCGTGTCGAACTGCAACAAGACCTCGCCAAAGGTGTCTACCGTCGAACTGTATCCACCAAACCGCTCGCCCAATATACCCTTTTTTGTGACGCGATTCAAAATGCCTCCGGCTCCCGCACGTCCGAATAATAAGGCATTCGGACCGCGCAGCAATTCCACCTGCTCCAGATTGTACAGCGGCCGATAGTACTGCACATCGTCGCGTACTCCATCCAGATAAAAGTCTGCCGTCGTCCGCACCCCGCGAAACACAATCGCGTCGCGGTGCCCCTCCCCTTGAGAGGTGTTCACCCCGGGCGTGTAATCCACCATCTCCCCTAAACTCGACAGCCCCCTCGCCTCGATTTCCGCCGCTGTCAAAATCGTCAGACTCTGCGGTACGTCCAATACCGGTGTCGGCGTCCTCAAGGCATTCACTTGGTCCGTATACAAATACCGCCCCACCACCTCAAACGCTTCCAACGTCAACACCTCCTCCGCCCCCAACCACAACGGCAAACCCGCTACCCCAAGCACCGCCCAACGCCTTACCCTCGCCCACGCCACATGGCCCCACGCATCATGGGTCGCTCGGTCCATTCCAAGATTCCGTCCTCTCAGGTCCTTCATGAGACTAGGTCTCAGTCCCAGTCTCAGGGATGTCAAGCGATTCTGGAGGGAAGTGGTAGGAAAGGTGAAGTTAGGATGGGAGACCAGCGCGAAGTTGGCGTGGGGAGCGGTGTAGGGAGTGTGAGACGACGCGGTGGCACTGGGCGTAGCTTCCGAAGCCGGTGGCGAGGGCGAGAGACTTGAAGGAGAAGGCGTCGGTTCGATCTTTTAGGAGGTGGAGGGCCTTCTCGACGGAAGGATGGACTCTACTGGCCGCCCGACAAGCATCGGGCTCCATGGCCGCTTCCCCTTTGCACCTGCTATCCTGCACTAACGGCCGCGTTCCGCCAGGCTTTGCTGGGGAATGCGCATCAGCTTCGAGACATCATATCCCTGCTCGGCGACCATGGTCACCAAGCGGGCATAATCCGCCTCGGCGATGATCGGCTGGCGGGCCATGATCCAGACATAATCGCGCTTTTCGCGCCCGATGATGGTCAGCTCGTAATCGCCGTCCAAAAAGACAATCCGGTAGTCGGCCTTGATTGGCCAAATAAACTGCATTCCCCATACGGCGTTGGACGGGTCATCCCGAACGAAGCCTGTTGGTCGAAATACCTTGAGCGGTCCATCAAAGCCTCCCTTGTTGAAGGAAAAGGTGGTCGCGATGACGCGGGGTTCCTTCAGTTCGTAAGTTTCAACGGCATTGGTGGCTTGTTTCTCAATGAAGGTCGGGATGCAGGCAATGACGTACCAGTCTCCCATGAAACGGGCCAGATCTACGGAGGGTTCGATGCGAATAGGGTTCATGTTAACGGAGGTGCACCCAGCTTGAATGAGAATGGCAAGGCCGACCAACGGCAACATGACAAGGGTCTTCAACTGGGCAGAAAGCGATGTGAATACGGGTTTCATTCAATCCATTAGGGGCTGTAGGTTAAAGGCTTCAGGAAGCTCACGAGGAACGTACCGCAAGCGTCGACCGCCATCAGTGACCGACTCAAGGGCGGTCCAACGCTGGTCGTCGCGTCCATACCATAGGGAGATGGGGCCTTTTTCCATCTGTATGTCGTATCGAATGGTCTGCAGCGGCTCATCATTGTAGAGAACCTCATCGGGACCGCTCTCCTCCACCTGAATCTGAAGGACGTCGCCGGTCTGCGAGTTGAGCAACTCTTGGGCCCCGAGAATCGCCGGATTCCAATACGCAAAGGTCATTACATCACCGGGAAGCAGGCGATCGCCGTCCTGCGTATTCAGGGAAAACTGATCCTCCACCCGCTCGCCGTTGACGCGGTAGAGCGTTCCATTGGAATCCGTCGAGGCCTCGATCCGCAGCAGGCCGGCTTGATCCCAGACCTCGATGTTTGAATGATCATACCGGAAAGCCGTAAAGAATAAGATCTTAACCTCAAACTTGGCGGTTGTGGTCAGGACCCACCGGTCTGTCGAAGGTTCCACACGAAAGGAATGCTCCCCAATAAAACGGTCGTCGACGAACACATC
>JBEAQI010000351.1:0-3522 GCA_041163965.1 Verrucomicrobiota bacterium
TGGCCAAGAGGTAGAGCAAGTTGGCGAGCGAGCTGACGAAGGCGGCGACGTATGTCAGGGCGGCGGCATCAAGGGTTTTGTTGACCCCGACCATTTCATTCTCTTGGAGGATCCCGGTGGCTACCAATTCCGCTTTTGCACGGCGGCTAGCGTCAAACTCAACGGGGAGAGTGACCAACTGAAAAATTGTCAGGACTAGGTAAACCAAGACCCCGAGTTTCAATAGGCCCAACACATTAAAGAAAAAGCCACCAATAATGACAAAAGGAAGTAGTTTGGAAGCGAACATGGTGATGGGGACGAGGCTCATGCGGAGCTGCAGCATGCTGTATCCGGTGGCATGCTGGATGGCGTGCCCCGCTTCATGAGCGGCTACGCCTAGTGCCGCAAGGCTACTTCCATTATAATTTTCCTCTGACAGGACCAAACGCTTTTTGGTGGGGTCGTAATGATCCGTGAGGTGTCCTGAGGTGGAGGTGATTTGGACATCACTGATGCCCGCCTTGCGAAGGACATAGGCAGCGGCCTCGCGACCGGTGATCCCGCTTCGGGATCCGACGCGGGACCATTTTGAATAAGCGCCCTGAACTTTGGATTGGGCGTAGATGCCGAGAAAAATGGTGGGGACGATGAGAAAGACGAATAACGTGGTGGTGCTCATGGTAGGATTGATTATTCAGTACGCCATTTCTTGCAAGTCCGAGCGGACGATAAAGGGTCAGTAGGAACGTCAGGAGCCTGGTTTGACGGCGGGAATGTTCCGCAATTCTGCTGGCAATTGATTGAATTCGTAGGTCGGAAAATTCATTTTGAGAAGGGGAAAAAGTGGCGTTTTGAATGCCGGCGCGGCGTTTGAGCGGTCAACCAGAACCGCCACTGCGTCGCAGATGCCCCCTCTGGAATCGATGAGGTCGAGGGTTTCGGCGACCCGGCCGCCTTTCGTGATGACGTCTTCCACAAGGAGGAGCTGTTCCCCCGGTTTGATTTTGAAATCCCGTCTCAGGGCGAGGGTGTCGTTGACCTTTTCGGCAAAAATGAAGCGCTTTCCGAGTTGGCGCGCCACTTCCTGACCGATGACGAGACCACCCATGGCTGGGGCGATGACCGTTTTGATTTCATCCGTTGGAGGGAGGATGGAGATCAAGCGTTCTGCCAGAAGGGTGACTTTGTCGAGGTGTTCGCAGACCCGGGCGCACTGAAAGAAGTGTCCCGAATGCAAGCCGGAGCGCAGAATAAAATGCCCTTCCTGGAGAGCGCCGGTGGATTTGAATATTCCGAGGATTTCGTCGCGATCGATTTGCATGAGAGAAGGTTTGAAAGGAAGGTCTGGCGTGACAATCCGAATCGGAGGATTCGGCGAGTCCCTATAGCAAACCCAGTTCCATTTTCCCTTCCTCGGAGATCATGTCCTGGTGCCATGGCGGATCCCAGACAATTTCAACGCGCGCTTCACTGACCCCCGGGACTTGTTCGATTTTGTATTTGGCATCCTGAGCGATGGCGGGCCCCATTCCGCAACCGGGGGCAGTCAGGGTCATGTTCACTTCGACCCAATACTGCGCGGTTTGCGGATCTTGCTTCACCTCCATGGAGTAGACCAAGCCAAGGTCGACGATGTTGACGGGGATTTCCGGATCATAGACCTTTTTCAAAGCCGTCCATACTTGGTCTTCATCCGGAGGACCCGAGTGATCGGCGGGAGCGAGGGATTGCGGTGTCTCCACCGTTTCACCCAGCGCATCTGCTTCACGACCTTGAATCTGGGCCATTCCCCCTTCCCATGTGACGGTAAAATTTCCACCGAGACGGTGCGTGATTTGAACGGTCGTTCCCTCCGGAATGGTGATCGAATCCCCGTAGGGCACGATGGTGGCCGAAACCGAGCGGGAGAGGGTGCGCTCTGATTGCATCTTGGGAATAATCAGTGGATGAATTTGTCTTGAACCTGCCCACTCACGTATTCGCGCAGATCGGCGTGGTCCAGCTTCTGAATGATCTCGTCCGCATAGCCAAAGATCATCAATTCCTGGGCTGTCTTCCGTGGAATGCCGCGGGCCAGAAAATAGAAGAGCTCGCTTTCATCGATCCGACCGGTTGTGGCGCCATGCGAGCACTTGACGTCATTGGCCTTGATTTCAAGGCCTGGGAGCGAATTGGCCTCGGCCTCCTCGCTGAGCATGAGATTATTGTTGGTCTGGTAAGCGTCCGTCTGTTGGGCATGGTCCTCGACGATGATGAGTCCGGAAAAGATCGTCCGAGCCCTATCCATGAGGGCGTTTTTGAAGAGCAGGTCGCTTCGGCTGTTGGGGGCAACATGGGTTTGCAGGGTGCGCTGGTCAAATTCCTGCGATTGCTCCGGGACGTTGAGGGAGTACATCTCCACATTGCTGGCATTGCCAAAGATGCGCCCATGGATTTCCTGGCGGGCTTGAGCACTGCCGAGGTTGATGATCGTGCTCTTTGCGGTTGTATTCGAAGCGGCACTACTCGTATTGAGCTGAAAGCTGAGGGTGGAGCGGTTCCAGTTCTGGACAATGGCGTGGGTGAGGGTGGCGCCATCACCCGCATGGAGATGGGCATTGGCGACAACCAGATGAGGCGTGTCGGCATGGGCGCATTTTTGTAATTCAACCACTGAGGCCCGGGCATTTTTTCCTGCAACAGCGATGACGTGTGGAAAAATGGCGCCTCCGTCCTTGACGGCCCACTGCTGGACCACAAACGGGGCCTCGATTTCCACGCCATCCGGCACGTAGAGAAAAGCTCCGTTGCGAAGCATGGCGAGATGCAGGGCCTCGAACTTTTCTGATCCCAATTCCGGGCTATGACGCATGAAATATTCCTGCAGAAGCTCCGGATGTTGGAGGGCGGCATCCACCAAGGTTGTGAAGATGACTCCCTTGGCAGTGAGTTCCGGGGCCGGCGCGGTGACATCGACGAGGACGTCATCCGCAAAGACAAGGCGACCGGCTTGGGCCGTGATCACGCTGGTCGACTCCATGGCCGCAGGCAGGTGGACCTCTGTTTCATTTACAGGACAGAAGGCATCCACTTCACGAATCCGTTGCATGGAGGAGAAGCGCCAGTTTTCGTTGGTCCGGACCGGCGTTGGCAGCGTTTGGAAGCGGTCCCATGCGGCCTCTTGCAGGGCCGTGATCCAATGGGCGCCAAGCGGGCAAAGGCTCTGGCGCACCGAGAAGACCTCAGGCTGTTGGAGGCTGGGACTGGAGAGAGTTAGCGTGTCAGACATGATAAAGTTTGCAGGTTAAGGATGATCGCGAGCGATTAACCAACGGAGCCCTCCATTTCCAGATCGATGAGGCGTTTCAATTCCACGGAGTACTCCATGGGGAATTCCCGGATGAGGTCATTGACAAACCCATTGACGGCGAGGCTCATGGCTTCGTCCTCGGGAATGCCACGTTGCATCATGTAGAAAATCTGCTCTGCGCTGACTTTGGAGACACTGGCCTCATGCTGGACGGTGCTTTGATTCCCACGGACGGTAATGGCCGGGTAGGT
>JBEAQI010000352.1:0-2791 GCA_041163965.1 Verrucomicrobiota bacterium
GAGGCGAAGGCCACCGTCCCGCCGGCATGCTCCTCCTCGCACAAGCCATACAGATTGGCGGCAAAGCCGATCTGGGTCTTCACCTCTTTCTTGCAATACCCAAAATAATTGTCCGCGATCAGCGTCACCACCACGCCAGCCTCCGTCCGGGCCGTGATCTTGAAGGCCCCGCCGTCATTGTACAATTCATCGGGGCTCTCCCAGCACATCCCATCGCGCTTCTGGCGCTCCGTCGCCTCCGCCAACGGGGGCAAGCCGAGCTCGCGCTTTGTCAACGTCTTGAGGTGGGGCGCGAGAATCACACAGCCGGTGTGCCCAGACCAGTGCGCCACATCCAAAGCGGCATCGTTTTCCGGCAAATAGGGATCCCCGGCATTCCCGAAAATGGACTCCACAAAATCCAGATTGCAGGCCATGCTACCTGGCGCAAAAAACCGGATCTCCATCGTCTTCTCCTCAATAAATCCGCGAATTTCCGGGCAGATCACTGGCCGCAGGAGAAGAGACACCCACACCCGGGCCTGTTCCGGGGAAGTCGCCGTGAAGGGCAACGCCATCAGCTCCTCGGGCGGCTGCAAGGCCGCTCGCAACAATCGCGCAAAGGCCACTTTCGGCACCGCTTTCTTGTCCTCGGGAACAGGTAATCCACCCTCCGCCACATGGAAAACGCCTTTCGTGGTCCGCCGGTCATTGACGGGATTATGAAGTACGCCGTTAGCCAGCCGATACGACTCGATGAGGTCGGACTTGAAATGGTCAGCATCCGGCGCAAGGGACAGAGCCCTCGCCATCCCATGCTGCAATAGATTGAAGGTCTTCCCCGGAAGCCGAACCGGCTCCGCCTCAACCTCCGCCAGATAGCTCTCCAAAAAGGCCTCGATCCTCCGGTCCACCGGCGGCCGCAACCCATCCCGCAGCAGCGCATTGCGGGCCCGGAAGTTCCGTACCAGATTGTCACTCAACTGCAGCAGCGGGTAGGACGCGGGATCCCCAAACCCTGGCTCACCCAGCGCCGCCAAATTGAGGTTGATTCGCTCCACGATGTTCGCTGGTAGCGGCGTTCCACGACACTCGGTCGCATCGAATCCTATTTTTTTCTCGAGGTCTAGCATGGCTGAAAGCGTTGCGTGAGAAGGCGCGCCAGCCTATGCTCGTGCTGCCCCCACAATCTTTTAAAACCCAAAAGTTGCCCCGTCGGAAGGTCAAGCCAGACCGGAACCGTCACCTGCTTGTCACCGCATCTCCCCCTCCAGAGACCCGCTCCGGCATGGCGGGCCACCTGACCCGCTCCGCCCATGTTCGTCCGCCTTGTTGCTCTTTTCCACGCCATTGCCACCCGCACCAGCAGGGCCCATGCCGACTTTTCGCCGCATTCCACTCCGGACCCGTACCTCAAATTGGGCGAAAATTGGGATTGCTAACCTAACGGTTATTTCAATAGCTAATTAAAACCTTATGACACACGAAAATTCTGAACAGTCCCCCACTAAGGGCATCAGCCGGATTGATTCGGGCTCCACGCACGGCTGGTTTGTCCGGGGATACCGCAACGGGCAGACCTATTCGCGACTCTTCAGTGATGGCAAATTCGGGGGCTCGGAGGGTGCCTTCGCGGAAGCCCTCCTCTATCGCGACAAGCTGGCAAATCACCTCGAGAACGTGCCCAAAAGGCCGCGCTCGCGCCGCCTCGTCCTACGCGACGCCCGCAATACCACAGGTGTCCTGGGGGTCTGCCGTACGCGTAAAAAGGGCCCGGACGGAAAACCGAATGATTGCTATTCGGTTTCCTGGCGCCCCGAACCGGGCAAGCAAAAGTGCACCTCCTTCTCGATCCGCAAATACGGGGAAGAAAAGGCCTTTGAATTGGCAGTGGCCCACCGGCGCAAAATGTTGGTCCAAATATACGGACCGGACGTCCTTGACCGGCTCAACGACCGGCTGCCGGAATTATAAGGCCAGACATGGAAGGGCTGCTCCCGATAGCCGCGCTTCATTTGCTGGCCTGTCTGAGTCCTGGACCCGACATCCTGCTGGTGGCGCGCACCCGCCTCAGCGAGGGCCGTTCGGCTGCTCTGGCCACCGTCGCCGGCATCCTGCTCGGGGTGAGCTTGCATGTGGCCCTCGGGCTCACCGGCCTCTCCTTCCTGATGGCCAAGGGCGACGCCTTTGTCGCCTTGCTCTCCCTCGCCGGCGGAGCATGGCTGATCTATATGGGAATCGCTGGCTGGCCCAAGGGACGTCCCTCTCCCGACCGCACCGCTGCCATCGCACCCGCCACCCTCCAGCGATGCTTTCAGCGGGGCTTGATCGTCACTCTGCTCAATCCGAAGGCCTTTCTCTATTTTGTCAGCCTCTTCTCCACGCTCCTCGGACCAGAGCTGGACCCGTCCCACCGCGCCCTCGCCGCCAGCAGCCTCATCCTCGTCCAATTCGGCGCCTTCAGTCTGGTCGCCGTCCTCCTCCCGGAACCCTCCAGCGCCCCGCAGTGGGCCGCCCTACAGCGACTCGCCCAAGTGCTCATCAGCCTCCTCTTTATCGGCATCGGGATCTGGATCTGGGGCACCGCCCTGATCGACAGGCTCCTCTGACCCGCAAAGCGCCCCCCGCTGGCACTCACTTAAGTCTGGCTAAACCGGAATCAGTGTTACAAAACGAAAACCCTCCTTAACAGGATCGCTGCGATCCACCATCCTTTTTAATATGACTGAAAACGAGACCTGCATTATTGTTGGAGCCGGCATTGCCGGTCTCCTCGCCGCACAACACCTCTCGCGTTATGACGTGGATGTCA
>JBEAQI010000353.1:0-3385 GCA_041163965.1 Verrucomicrobiota bacterium
ACGGCTTGGGACTCATTGATGCCCGGCCGCAGAACAGCGTTCACCTTGACCCTGAAGCCCATCTCCTGCGCCAGTAGGATGTTGTTCCAAATGAGCTCGGGATCGACCGCCCGTCCCGCAAGGGCACTCACCACCTCTTTGTCCAGCCCATCCAGGCTCACGTTGATTCGGTGCAGGCCTGCCTCAAGAAGCTCTCCGGCAAAGTGTTCAAGGCGCACGCCGTTTGTCGTCAGCGATAGCTCCAGGGAAGGCTCAATACAGGTCAACAACTGGACCAAGCGGGGTAGATCCCGACGCAGCAGCGGTTCGCCGCCCGTGATGCGGACTCGTCGGACGCCCGCTTTTGCAAAGGCCCCGACAAGAAGGGTGATTTCCTCGTAGGTCAGGACCTCTGACCGTGGCAGGAATTTAAAATCAGGCCCATATATTTCCGCCGGCATGCAATAGCTGCATCGCAGATTGCAACGGTCGGTGACCGACACACGGAGGGTCCGAAGGGGCCTGTCAAAGCGATCGGTGGCACCTGGGTCACTCATTTGGCTCATTCTTGATGGGCGCAATGGCAGTCCGCGGGATTCACCCACTCAGAACTTCCATCAGCATAAAACTCGTGTTTCCAGATCGGGACAAGGGCCTTTATGTCATCGATAATCGCACGACAGGCTGCGAAGGCTTCGGCCCGGTGCGGTGCCGCGACCCCGACCCAGACAGCAAGATCACCGGGTCGAAGGCACCCCGTCCGGTGAATGGCACAGGCCCCGGTCAACCCAAAGCGCTCAATTGCCTGCTTGATGATGACTTCGCCGGTCTTGAGGGCCAGTCCCGGATAAGCCTCGTAGTGCAATTCAACGACATCTCGTCCAAGATGGTGGTTTCTTACCCAGCCCTCGAAGGCCACAAAGCCACCTGCTCCAACATTCTGGAGACCGGTCCTCAGGTGAGATTCCGGGATGGGATCACTGGTCAATCCAAAGAGCATTCCTCATCCTCCGGACATGGGGGGCATGAAAGCCACCACGTCCCCGTCTTTCAGTAAAGTGGACCCGTCACAGAAGGTCTCGTTCACGGCAGCCCGGATCTGGTCAAAGGGCAACCCGAACTGCTGCTCGCGGGCCAGCGCAGCATACAGCTCCTCCACCGTTGAACAAGCGGTTTCAAGGGACTGGAAATCGGTTCCAGCCGCCTCCTTCAATCGAGCAAAGTAGAGAATCGTCAGCTTCATGGAATGGGGATAACGGGTTGTTGCGTCAGACGGGCGAAGTCCTCCGGTGAGTTGGCATTGTCCAAGGCATCCGGTCGTTCGAGGTCCAGCAGTCGTACCCGGGACGCGTTTTGCATGAGCAATTTGCGGGGACAACGCTGGCCAGAGCCCAAGGCTTGCTCCCAAATGGGAAAGAAGGCCGGCTCATAAAGGGCGCACAATGGCTCGGGCAAGCCGTCGGTGCTGCTGCGATAGGCGACGCAATCGGATCCGTCTCGCGCCGCAAGCAAGGTCCGCAAGATGGCACCATCGAGGAGAGGAAGGTCACAAGCCACCACCAGAAGGGGCAGGGTGTTGCGGGAGGCTGCGGCGCACATGCCGGACAGGGGACCCTCGCTCTCTCCGTTATCAGCGATGAGGGTTCCGAGCCCCTGCTCCCATCCCTTCAAGTTCTGATTGCTCCGGACCGAAAGATACACGTCGTCGCAGCAATCGGCCAGAAGCTGGAACCCATGGCGCCACTGGGGAAGGGTCCGGGGAGGATAGACGAGATTGGCCTTGTCCACACCCATTCTGGAGCTCTTCCCTCCGGCCAGCAGTAATCCTGCTACCTTAGGCGTGATCTCAGGCAAGTCCATAGTCTCGTTTGCCTCCGCTTTTTGTCAGCAACTTGACCTGCTCGATGACGGTATCCTGCCCAAGGGCCTTGGTCATATCATAAAGGGCCAGCGTGGCCACCGATACGCCCGTCAAGGCCTCCATTTCAACGCCCGTTCGACCCGTACAGGAAACCGTGCAGTGAAACGTCACCGCACAAGCCTCCGGGTCCATCTCGATGGTGAACTTACAGCTGTCGATGGGAATGAGATGGCAGAACGGGATCAGCTGGGAGGTCTGCTTGACGCCAGTCGTTCCAGCGATAATGGCAACGTCAATCACCGATCCTTTTTTGGAGGAAAAGCCGTTTGCTTCCAGCGCCTGCCAAACCGTCGAGGAGAAGCGGACCGTCCCGCAGGCGCTCGCCCTGCGCTGGGTCACGGCCTTTTCGGAGACATCCACCATGGTCGGCCGGCCGGCCTCGTCAATATGCGTCAGTCCTTGGCTCATATCCATGGATAAAAAGCGACGGATTCACCCGCTGTCCAGTGGTTTTGGCCATCCGGCAGCTCGATAAATCCATCCGAACAGGAGAGGGCCGCATAATCGCCGGAGTTGTTGATGGCAACGGGTTCCGCGGTTCCGTCGGCTTTTCGCCTGACCGGACAAAAAAGGGTCAGGGGAGAAGGATTGCTGAAATCAGTAGCAAGCCCCACCCATTGAACTGGGAAAGTGAGCCCCATGGCTTTGCATAGCCAGGGCCTGAGATGCCGGTGCGCTCCAACGAGAGTCGAAACGGGGTTGCCGGGAAGGGCGAAAATCACCGTCCCAGATTCAGTCTGCCAGACGCCCATGGGTTTTCCAGGACGCTGCGCCACCCCATGAAAAAGACACTGCCCGATCCTGTCCAAGGCATGGGGAATCCAATCCAGGCGCCCTTTCGAGACGGCCCCACTAATAATCACAACATCATGACAGGAAACGGCCTGCTCCAAGCGGTGCGTTTCCGTCTCGACGCAGTCGTTCAGGTGGACCGGAGGGCTTACTTGGGCGGGCAAGGGCCCCAGGGCGGCCATCACCGCGGCAGCATTGGAACGACGAATTTGATGAGCCTCGGGAACCACCTCAACGGGCACCATTTCATCGCCCGTACCGATCGCCACCAACCGGGGTCGTACGCTGACCCGCAAGTCGGCGTATCCGGCGGAGGCGGCGATGCCTATTTCCACTGACCGTAAGGTCTGGCCCACCTCGACCAACAATGATCCACTCTTCTTGTCAGACCCGCGTCGATGCACAAAGTCACCGTGGGCAATGGAGTCCGGTTTCGTTATGACAAGGTCGCCGCCAACACGTTGGGTCGCCTCAATGCGCACTACCGTATCGGCCCCATGCGGACGAGGAGCGCCGGTCATCACCGCCATGGCCGTCAACGGTGCATCCGAAAGGGTTTTCCGGGCCGCGCCCGCCAACGCCTCACCGCGCACCGTAAACCGCTGGCCGCTCTGTAGGTCGGCATGGCGTATCGCGTATCCATCCATCATGACGCGGTCAAACGGGGGCAGGTCGCGATCGGCCACAATGGCT
>JBEAQI010000354.1:0-2508 GCA_041163965.1 Verrucomicrobiota bacterium
GCGTCGCCACCCACCGGCCGTCACGCATCACAGTCACGCGATCCCCCACCTCAAGGATCTCCTCCATCCGATGGGAGATATACACAATGCCAACCCCGCGCTCCCGCACCTGGCCAATCAACTCAAACAACCGCCGGATCTCAGTCGGCGTCAGGGCCGACGTCGGCTCGTCCATGATGATGATCCGGGCGCTGAAAGCCAGCGCCCGGGCAATCTCCACCATCTGCTGCTGGGCAATACTCAGCTGGTCAACCAACAACGCGGGATCAATCTGAATCCCCAGGCTGGTCAAAATCTCTCGGGTCCTGCGCCGCATGCCGGCGTGATCCAGCAAACCCCATCCCAGACTTGGTTCCCGCCCGAGGAAGATATTGGAATAGACCGGGAGCTGCGGAACCAGACTGCACTCCTGATAAATGGTGTTGATTCCCCGGTGCAGGGCCTCGGCCGGTTTGCGAAACCGGACCGGCTGCCCCTCCAGCAACATCTGCCCCCCATCGCTGACATACGCCCCGCTCAGGATCTTCATCAGCGTCGATTTGCCCGCCCCGTTCTCCCCCAACAACACATGCACCTCCCCCGACCGCAAATCGAAATCCACCCCATCCAACGCAAAAACCCCCGGAAACACTTTCCGCATGCCCCGCATCTGCAGCAAGGGAGAGGCACTCATCTGGGCACCCCCAATGCCCCGCCCGCCCCCGAAAACCGACCCGCCAGGTCCAAAAACGTGGACCATCTTGGGACTGGCAGTGCGTCACAGGGAAACATGTAAGCCAGATTCTTAAAGCGCCCGCTCACCCGTGGCAAGGCCAGGCCGCAACCCCACCCCAAAACGTGTAACCCCTAAAACCCCATGTGTTACCTATGTCTTGAACCATTTCCATTACCTATGTCTTGACTACACCTCTCAGCCCTCAGCGCTTTGCGCACGCTTGCCCCTCCCCCATCACCTGCCGCACAGTCCCGTCCATGCAATCACAGAAAGTCCGCTGGGGCATCCTCGGTGCTGCCGGCATCGCTCACAAAAACTGGAAGGGACTGCGCCTTTCAGGGAATTCAACCATCACAGGCGTAGCCAGCCGGAATCCCGAGCACAGCCGGAAGTTCATCGAGGAATGTCAGGCAGAAGTCCCCTTCGAACAGCCCCCAAAGGCTTTCGCCTCCTACACAGACCTCCTCGCCAGCGACCAGATCGACGCGGTCTATATCCCCCTCCCCACCGGCCCCCGTACGGAATGGGTCATCCGCGCCGCCGAGGCCGGAAAACACGTCGTGTGCGAAAAACCCTGCGGTGGAACGGTGGCTGACCTCCAACGCATGCTCGCCGCCTGTGAAGCCAACCGGGTCCAGTTCATGGACGGCGTCATGTTCATGCATAGCGCCCGGCTCAATACTTTGCGCAGCGTGCTCGACGACGGCAAAACGGTTGGGGACATGCGACGCATCACCACCGCCTTCACCTTTGCACAGGCCCCCGAGTTCTTTACCGACAACATCCGCGTCCACAGCGTCCTCGAACCACTCGGCTGCCTCGGGGACCTCGGCTGGTATTGCATCCGGTTCATCCTCTGGCTCATGCGCTGGCAAATGCCCACCCAAGTCACCGGGTATCTGCTGGACCAGCATGGACGCCCGGACAGCCCGGCCCCGGTCTCCACCGGCTTCCAAGGCCACCTGCTCTTCCCCGGCAACGTCTCAGCCGACTACTACTGCTCCTTTGTAACCGAGACCGAGCAATGGGCACGCATCAGCGGCACCCGGGGAATCCTCGAAATCTCCGACTACGTCCTTCCCTGGAACGGACCCGAGATCCATTTCCAAACCCACCACACCGCCGTCGAGGCCAACGGCTGTAATTTCCAGCTCGAGGACGTCATCCAACAACACACCACACAGGAGCACAGCCACGGCAACCCGAACGCCCAGGAAAGCCTGCTTTTCCGCAACTTCAGCAGCCAGGTGCTCTCAGGCAAACTCAACCCGGACTGGCCAAACCAGGCGCTCAAAACCCAGATCATTACCAACGCCTGCCTCGAATCCGCCCACCAGAACGGACAAGCAATACGGTTGCCCTGATTACCCTCCCATCCAGGATGGGCCGCCCGGGTTTCAGGATCACCAACGCGCGCACAGGCACACATCGGATTTGCCACGCAGCCAATCGTGGCCCATAAACCACATCCATGACCCCCTCGCTGCGGACTCTGCTCACGGCTCTCATCCCCCTCACGGCAACGCAAGCCGCCACCCCGCACCCCCAAATCACCATCACCAACCAGGTCCTCCGCGCAACGGTCTACCTGCCCGATGCCGGCAACGCCTTCTATAAAGGTACCCGCTTCGACCACGCCGGCATGATCGGCAGCCTGCACTTCGCCGGACACAACTACTTCCCGCAATGGTTCACCCGGATAGACCCCGAGGTCCATGACTTCAAGTATGATGGTGACGCCATCGTCGCTAGCCCCTGCACCGCCGCCACAGGACCCGCTGAAGAGTTCTCCA
>JBEAQI010000355.1:0-8466 GCA_041163965.1 Verrucomicrobiota bacterium
ACCGACTCGAACGCTCCAAACTGGCTATTCTTGATCTGCTCGAAACCGTTGAGGGGGACCGGGTGGGCTTGATCGCCTTCGCGGGAAACGCCTTTCTGCAATGTCCGCTGACCCTAGACTACCAAGCCTTTCGACAGACGCTCGCAGCCCTCGACACCAGCACCATTCCAGTGGGCGGCACGGACGTGGCCTCCGCCATTGAAGAGGCCGAGGCCTACTTTGAAAAAACGGGCAATGACCGCATCCTTATTTTGATGACCGATGGCGAGGACCTTGGGGAAGCGGGACTGGCCCGCGCCCGCGAGGCCGGGGAACGGGGCACCCGCATCATTACGGTCGGTGTCGGTTCACCAAAGGGAGAGCTCATCCCCATCCGGCGTCCCGATGGCCAGCGGGACTTTCTCCGGGACACGGAGGGCAACCCGGTCTCCACCTCGCTTGACGCGCAAACGCTGATGCAGATTGCCGAGACCACCGGTGGCGTCTATTCGGCCCTCGGACCAACCGGAGCGGGCCTCATCGAAGCCTACCAGTTCAGCCTTGCGCAAACGGAGTCGGCCGAACGCAATGAAATGCTTCAGCGAATCCCCGTGGAGCGGTTTCAGTGGCCCTTGCTCGCGGCCCTTTTTCTTCTCGTTGCCGAAGCTCTGATCTCCAATCGACGCCGCATGGCAGCCCCCCTGCGCTCGCTTCTGGCACCGCTCCTGATTCTGGCCCACCTGGTGGCGATTCCTGACGCCGAGGCCAGCGCCACCGAAGCCGCCAAAGCCTTCAAGGGGGAACGCTATGAGGAAGCGGTTACACTCTATAAAGAGGCCCTCGTAGAGGAACCGGACAACACCCGTCTGGCTTACAATCTGGGCGTCGCGGCCTATCGGTCCGGAGACTTTGACACGGCCATCACCCAGTTTGATGCGGTCGTCCGGGCCAATGACCGGAGACTTGTCAAAAAATCACTCTTTAACATGGGAAATAGTCGCGTGGCAGCGGGGTTCGAGGGCCTTGAAGACACCCCCGCCCTCACCAAGGGGCTCTGGGAAAGTGCCCTCGCCGACTACCAAAACGCCCTCGCCCTCGACCCGGACTACCTCAAGGCAGAGCAAAACCGCTCCGCTCTGGAAGCCGCCATAACCGCCCATACCTTCATGCTCCAGACCGTCGCAGAGCCTCCCCAAGGAGGCACTGTCAGCGATGGTCAGGCGGCTTTCTACGGGATTCCCATCAAACTGGAGGCCACCGCCGCGGCGGGCTGGGAATTCGCGGGCTGGGAAGGGGAGAACATCGCCGAACCTCAGCAGCCCACCACAACGGTCTCTCTCAAACAGGACCAAACGGTCCTTGCGCGCTTTGCCAAGGTCTGGAATCTGGAGGTGCGCGTCGATAATCCAGCCCACGGTTCAGCGGGGGAATCGGGCATCTTCCGGGAAGGTGATGCCATCCCGCTGAAAGCGGAGGCCGTGGATTACTTCGCCTTCTCGGGTTGGTCCCTTGAGGGAGATGCGGAAATCACGGATCCGGCCGCCGCGGAAACAGAAATCACCCTCCGTGGCGACGCCACCGCTACCGCCCGCTTTGTCGAAGCGTTCAAATTATCTGTCAACCTGGATCCGGAAATTGGGGGTAAAGCGGGCACCTCCGGCTTCTATGAGGAATATTCAGTCGTTCCCATTCAGGCCGAACCACGGCCAGGTTTTGAGTGGATCGGATGGAATGGCTTTGGCATCAAAGATCCGGAAAGCCTTCAAACCACCGTCTCCCTCACCTCCGACCGGATCGTCATCGCCCAAATGAAGCGTATCTGGAATCTGGTCATCATTCCGCAACCAGAGGAAGGGGGCACCACCGAAGGCGCCGGAAACCACCCCATCGGCAGCACCATCGAAATCAAAGCCGTCCCCAATGAGGGCTACCGCTTCGAAAGATGGGAGGGACCGGGAATCGCAGACCCCGCCAGCCCCACCTCCTTTGTCACTGTCGCCTCCTCGGAACACACCCTCTTCGCCATCTTCTCACAAGAGGATCAAGAGGATCAGGAAGACCAGGAAAATCGGGACCAAGACCAGAACGCATCCGAGAACCAACCGCAAAACCAGCCCTCGGAAAACAACCCGCAAAATCAGGAGGAGCAAAATCAGGACGCCTCCCCTCAAGAACAACAACAACAGGGCGATCCGCAGGACGCGGATAATCAGGAGAACCAGAAAGATTCACAAAGCGATGGGGATCAGCCCTCACCGGCAGAGGACAATGCAGCCCAGGAAGACGCTGGGGAACCGGACTCCACCGATCAACCGCAACCGCAGGGCGCCTCGCAACAGGACGCCCAGGCACTTCCCATGAGCCGCGAGGAAGCCCGACAATTGCTCAACGCCCTGTCCGAGGAGGAACGATTTCTTCCGGCCGGTGAGGCCAATGAGCGAATTGATTCGCGCCGGCCGCAGCGCAATGAAAAGGATTGGTAAGCCATGCGACCTCACCCAGCGCCAAACAGCTTCATGAGAGCTCCCGTGTCAGTCGTCCGCGGCATCCTCGCCGTGCTCCTCCTATGCGGACTGTGCCAAACCGCGATGAGCCAGGCCAGTGCCACCGCCACCGTTTCCCCGAATCCTCTTATGGCCGGCCAGACCGCGGAATACACCATCAGTTTTGTCAATACCTCGTCACTGCCAAGTCTTCTCAAACCGAGGGTCGAGGGCTTGCAGTTTTCGGACAACGTCTCCAATTCCAACTACCAGACCATTGTCAACGGCGCCTTCTCGAGTGAAAAGCGCCTGACATGGACCTTTGTCGCCACCCGCGAGGGAAGCTTTTCCATTCCGGGCCGAACCGTCGACGTGCAAGGTACCATGGTACAGATTCCTGCTGTTCAGGTCGAGGTGGTCCCGCCGGAAGAGGAAGCGCGCTCGCGCGCCCTCCTGCGTTTGGAAGCGCCCGAAGGTCCCTACTTCGTTGGTCAAGCCCTCGAGGCCCGCCTCATCCTGCTGGTTCGGGCGGACCTCAACATTACCAATATCAGTTTCCCACAGCGACTCGGTGACGCCTTTATCAACAGCGAGTTCAACCCCGAACCGGAACGGGCCCGGACGCGATTCAACGGCCGCCTCTACAACGCCTTTGTCTGGAATATCGTCATCACCCCTATCAAATCGGGTCCAGCCAGCCTCGCCTTCTCGCAGTCAATCGCCATCCAGGTCCCCAACAATGACCGGCTTCAGGGGTTCTTCAGCCTCAATGTCGGTCGCCCGGAATCGCTCTTGATTGAATCGGAAGCCGTCTCCACGGAGGTGCTCTCGCTGCCCCTCGACGAGCAGCCACATTCCTTCAACGGTGCCATCGGGGATTTTCTCCTGGAAGGGGAGCTCTCCTCCCTGTCCGTCAAGGTCGGTCAACCGCTGACCCTCACCCTGCGGCTGTCCGGCAAAGGAAACTTCGACCGGATTAGCGCGCCTGCCCTGCCTGAGTCCCCCGACTGGCGCCTCTATCCGCCCAACGCTTCATTCACCCCCGGCACCTCTACCATCGAGGGAACCAAAGCGTTTGAGTACATTTTAATTCCTCAATCCACCCAGCCCACCACCTTGCCGGAAATCGCCTTCAGTTATTTTGATCCTGTCCGTCAGGCCTATCAGCAGCTGCCACTTGAACCATTGGCCATTGAGATTCTGCCCGCCGACCCCACGGATAACGCCATCGCCCCCTTTCTCGACCCAAGAACCGCCCCCGTGGAAGGCCCCTCCATCCCGGAGGCCTTGCTGCCCATACGCCCCTCCTTGGGGAGCCTCCGCCCACTTCAATCTCTGTGGCAGCGCCCGGGCTTCGTGGGGATCCATCTCGGCATCGGATTGACGCTGCTGCTCGGAGGGCTCGTCGCCCGCCGACGTAAAGCGCTGCGGGAAGACCACACCTTCGCCCGCCGCCACGCCGGGGGCCGAAGATTGCGCAAAGCCCTCAGCCAGGCCGATGATGCAGCCAAGGCCAACCAACCAGAGGCCTTCTTCCGGGCCGCGCGTACCGCCCTGCAGGAATGCGCCGCCATGGCTGGCACCGACCGGGTCGAAGCGCACAGCCTCGTCCCGTCGGATTGCCTCGAGCGATTGAGCAACAAAGGGTTGTCCGAGACGACCCTGCAGGCTGCCAAAGAAATCCTCGAAGCGGCCGACGCTCACCACTTTGCCGGCCAAATCCCCTCCCACGGGCAACTGGGTCAACTCCGCAAAGGCTTGCTCTCCATCCTCTCATCCTTAAACAAATCGTCGAAATGAGCGCTGTCCTGCTGAATCGTTTGTCGCTGCTGGTGGTTTTCCTTGGCGCCCTGTCCCTGCTCCCAACGGCCTTCGCGGATGCACCGGAGGACCGCTTCATGGCCGGAAACATTGCTTACGGAAACAAGGCCTATGCGGAAGCTGAAGCCGCTTATCGCGAGGTCCTCGCCCTCGGCCAGTCACCAGAATTACACTATAATCTCGGCAACGCCCTCGCACAACAGGGCAAGTGGAGCGAGGCGGCCTTCCATTTCATGCGGGCCCATTCGCTCAACCCGAATTTTGAACCAGCCCAGGCCAACTTGCTCCTCGCGGCCAGTCAACTGGGCCTTTCAAGGGATTATCCTAAGCTCACCAATCCAGCCGCCCTCCTCTCTCAGGCAGGATGGACCCTCGCCGCCTCCATCGCTCTGTGGATTGCCATCATCGCCTTCTTCCATGGCGATTTTCTCTCCTTACGCATCCCCTTCTCGAAATCCATGGGCGTGGCCGCCATCGGCTTTCTCTTACTCTGCGCCTTTTCCATCCTGCAGCATCAACTTTTCCGCGATTGGAATGTCATCGCCACCCCCTTGGCTTCACTCCGGGTCGCCCCAACCGATAATAGCCCCGGAGACACCCTCCTCATCAAGGGCGATCCCATTCGCGTCCTCGGCGAACAGGCTGGATTTTTTCACGTCATGACAGCCTCTGGCGACGAAGGATTCGTTCTTTCGGAGGAAATCTACGCCAACCAGAAAGATTGATTTTCATCCCGAAGGGCTTAGACTGACAGCATCATGATTGAGACTGTCAAACAAACCTTCCGCGCCGGATTGGGCGCAACCGTCATCACCGCCGAAAAAATGGAGGCCGCCCTCCAGGACCTCGTCAAAAAAGGTCGCCTCTCCGCCGAAGAGGCCCGAGAGGCAGCCCGCAAAATCAGTGAGCAGAGCAAGGCCGAATTCCGCGAAACCAAAGAATCCCTGGAAACGCTTCTGCAGGACTGGTTGAAAAAGGCCCCGATTGTCGCAAAAAGCGACCACCTCCATCTGCAGCAACGGGTCGCGCACCTGGAAGCGCGCCTTACCAAACTGGAATCGGAGTCGCGCGAGGAATTCCCAAGGGAGTGAGGCTTCACCTCATCAGGGACGCGGTCCGAGCCAAACAAATCGTCACGGTCCTGCTGCGCTATCGCTTTGATGAACTCTTGGAAGCCACGGATGCGCCGCCCCAGTGGCTTTCACGCATCATCCCACCCGTCCACGGGGACATCCCGGTCGCCAAACGGATTCGCCTGGCGATCGAGGAACTGGGTCCAACCTTTATCAAATTAGGGCAAGTGCTCAGTACCCGCCCCGATCTCCTCCCCGCGGATTGGATCGAGGAACTCGCCGCCCTCCGCGATCAGGTGAAGGCCCTTCCCTTTACCCAGATTCGGCCTCTACTTGAGTCGGAATTGGGCCGCCCTATCGAATCGGTCTTCACAGCGTTCGAAGAAACGCCCTCCGCCAGCGGGTCACTCGGACAAATCCACCGCGCCAAATTACTACGCTCGGAACAACCGGTGGCCGTCAAAATCCAAAAACCGGGCCTTCACCAAACGGTTCAGACCGATTTTGAAATCCTCGCCTGGATCATCAATCAGGTCCACCTGAACCTCCCCGCCTTGCGGGCCTATGATTTGCCTGCGGTCGTTGAGGAATTGCGGGAGGGCCTGCTCCAGGAACTGGATTTCTCGGTCGAGGCACGGCAGGCCACCACCTTCAACGCCTTGAATCAGTTTCCGGACGACGTCTTCGCGCCCGCTGTCCTCGGGGAATTTACCACCCCGCGCCTGCTGGTCTCGGAATGGGTCGACGGCACCCGCCCCACCGACCTTGCCGACAGCCCCGCTCGGCGGGCCGCCCTCGCCAGACTCGGGGGACGGTCCTTCTTTTCCCAAATCGCCGAAACGGGCTTCTTTCACGGCGATCCGCATCCTGGAAACATTCTCATCACCGCCGACAACCGAATTTGTCTCCTCGATTGGGGCTTGGTGGGAATGCTCACCAACGGGATGCGCCATGTTCTCGTCGACCTCTTTGCGGCTTGCGGCCAACGGGATGCCGCCGCCATTACCGCCATCGCCCTCCAACTGGGCTACCGCCCACAACGCCCGCGCCACGCCCCCCTTGAGAAAGCCGTCACCACCATCCTCTTCAAACATGAGGAACATCTGCGACACATGGAAAATATTGGCTCGGTCATCCTCGAACTGGTCTACGTATTCGGCTCGCACGGCATCGAAGTGGCCCGCGACTACACCCTCCTCGCCAAGGCCATCCTTTCCATCGAACGCACCGCCACCCTCATCGACCCGCACTTTAATCTGGCCGCTGTGGGAGCTCCCTACGTCCGCCGCCTGCAGCGGCAGCGGTGGGATCCTCGCCACCTCGCCGCCACCGCCCTCTCGCGCTGGTCCACAGCCCTCCACCCCTTCGAAGAACTGCCGGCTGACCTCCAACGCGTCCTCCACCAACTGGAAGCCGGTCGCCTGCGCTTCCAACTCGATCACCTCGAAGTCCGCCAAGCCACCCAAACCATCCACCACGCCTTCAGCCGGCTCTCCCTCGCCGTCATTATCGGGTCCTTGGTCATTGCCAGCTCCCTCGTCATCAACACCGGCATCCAACCGTTTCTCTGGGGATATCCCGCCATCGGGATCATCGGGTACCTGCTCTCCGCCGCGATCGGCTCTTATGTCGCCTTTGACATTTTACGCAGCGGTCACCCGCGCCATTAGACTGTTTTTGTAAACCATTCTCCGCCGTTCAAGACCGTCTGTCTCAAGACGCGTGACATTCGTGCGAATAATTTATCGAGCGGGAATGTTTTGTTGACAGCCCTTCGCCGCCCTCGTCAAAACCTTAGCACCTTGTGCCAATGATGGTCCGTCAGTTTTCTATGTATCCTCGGATGACGTGCGCTTTCTGCCTGCCACCGATTCCGATCTTCAAACCCTTAATCTGAATCGTGTACCTTATGAATAAAACGCTCCTCACCGGATTAGCCGCGCTGGTCCTAACCGCCCCGGTCCAGGCCCAAGACGAACAGGCCACCCGCCTCGAAATCGAGAAAACGCGCGAGGTCATCGCACAATACGTCAAGACCCGGCAGGAAATTGCCCGCGTTGAAAACGAATGGAAAGCCTACCAAGAGCTTTCGGAACGCCGCATCGATCTCTACGAGCGGGAGATCCGTAAACTTTCCGATACCATCTCTGCCGCCGAGGAACAGACCACTCAAGCAGAACGGGAAATTGCCCGCATCCGGGATGAAATCGCCCAACTGCGGGGTGCCAACGACATTGTCGGAAAAGCCCTGCCCGCCATGGAAGACAAGGTCCGCGAGCTCTACCAATACTTCCCACGTCCGCTCAAAACCAAAGTCCAACGGCTCGTCCAACAGCTCGGCCGCAGCCGCCAAGCCTCCGACCGCATGGCCATCGTCATCGGCATCCTCAATGAGGTCGATAAGTTCAACGCGGAGTTTAATTTCGATACCGATGAGAAATCCCTGCCAAACGGGGAAACGCGCCTCGTCGACGTCATCTACATCGGCCTCGCCGTCGCCTACTTCGCCGACAAGGAAGGCACCGTGGGCGGTATCGGAGTGCCCTCCGAAGGGGACTGGAAGTGGACCGAGCGCAATGACCTCGCGCCCGCGATCCGGAATGCTGTCCTCTACTACAACGATGAAATCAAACCGGCCATGCTCGTCGAGTTGCCCGTTACGATTCAGGACCTGACCATTGGGAACTAATTTACCAGCCACAGAGATGACCGTCATGAAAAAGTCTTTACTTCTCCTTCTCGCCCTCGGAGCCGGTCTCGGCCTGAACGCGCAAAACAATGAAAAGGCCTTCGCGATGGCCGCCGCAGAGGCGAACCAGCGCCTAGAGGCTGCCCTCGCCGAGCTCGACCGGATCCAGCAGGAAATCAACGCCAAGCGCCCTGAAATCGGGGCACGTCTCGACGATGTGGAGGCGGAAGCGCTTCGCTTGCGCGACGAAGCCTCCAATGTGGCCCGTATCAAGGCGGGATTCGATGTCGAAGTCAGCCAGCTGCAAAACGAAAAGCAAAGCGTCATCGACAACAACAACTACATCCAGTCGGCGCTGCTGAACGAATACATCCGGCGCTTGGAATTGACCATCGACCCGTCCGAAATCCCCACCTACGCG
>JBEAQI010000356.1:0-3950 GCA_041163965.1 Verrucomicrobiota bacterium
AAATGGAAAACCGGGAAGTTTTCCGCCTCTGTGGGGTCATCACCGGCGTCACCAAACGGATCTCGAAAAAGGACAACAAGCCATGGGCCATCGTGACCCTCGCCACGACCCGCGAGACCTACACGGTCAACGCCTTCGCCGGTTGCTACGAGAAAAGTCATCCCCAGCTCGTTGAGGGGGCCCTTGTCCTCCTGGAAGGCCAGATCATCCGACGCCGGGATGATGAGGTCCAACTGGCCGCGAACAGCGTCGCTCCCCTCGAAGGTGCCATTGGCCGGATTGTCCGGGGGGTCACCTTTTTTATCAGCGGCAACGGCCAGGCCTGCGACTTTGTCGAGACCCTGCGTACGGAACTGGAGTCCGCCATGGGCTCCACTCCGGTCCGCCTCGGCGTGCTGCTGGATGACCATCAGGCCGTTCTCGCCGACCTCGCCTCCTCCCTCGAATGGAATATTGACCGTGACCAGCTTAATCGGCTCCGGAAACACCCTGCCGTGCGCGGCCTGCGCATCGACGTCCGCCCCGCGGAAGCCCCCGAACCGGAATGGAAACGGCGGCGCGCCTGAGCCCATGAACCGCTTTAGCTTGTCACGCCTTGAACGGCACCTGCCCCTCATTCTGCTGAGCCTGACCGGACTGGTCCTGCTCCCCTCCATTCGCTGGATGGTACGGGAAACCGCCACCCACAGCCAATTGCTGCACGGGTTTCTGGTATTTCTCCTGACCCTCGGGCTCATCTTTTGGCATCACAAGAAGGACCTGCCATGGCACTGCCAATTGGGCAAAAACAGCCTCAACGCGCTCTTCCTAACCTACGGCCTCCTGCTTGTCGCCGTTCTCGCCGATCTGAATTTTCTCATCCTGCCGGCACTCGCCTGCGCCTGCGCCGCCCTCCTCTATTTCCTCTTCGGCCCGGCACAGCATCGCCTCATTCTCTCCAGCGTGCTCTGCCTGCTCGTCTTCATGAGCTTCGTCCTTCTGCTTCCGCTGCTCGACTGGCCGCTCCGCTCCGTGGCCGGTAACATCTCCGCAAGGGGCCTCGCCCTCCTGGGCCAGGAGATCCGCTTGGGTCTGATCAGCGGTCGTCAGGAACCGCTCCTCATTCTGCTCTCCGGGGGCCGGCCTTTCCACGTCGCTCCGGAATGCAATGGGTTTGGAATGCTGCTCTCCTCCCTACTTATGACCTGTATGCTGGTGTTCCATGCCGCCCGATCGCTCCCGCTCGCCTTGGTCGCCATTCCGCTCGCTCTCCTTTTCGGGCTGCTGGTCAACGGCCTGCGTATTATCATTATCGTCCTCTTGGCCCCCCATGTCGGCGATGCGCAGTATGTGCTCATGCACGAAGCGGTCGGCCTCGCCACCACATACGGTGGCCTCGGACTCCTCTATCTGGGCTGGATCAGACTCTTGTGAAAAGGAGGGAGGCGTTCGTCCCCCCAAATCCAAAGCTGTTGCTCAACACTGAATCGAGGCGCGCCGCGCGGGTCTCTCGCACGATCGGATATCCCTCCGCGCCGGGATCCAGATTTTCAATGTTGGCGGTCCCGGAAATGTAGCCATCGCGCATCATTAGGAGGGAATAAATGGCCTCCTGCGCGCCCGTCGCCCCAAGGCTGTGTCCGGTCAAACTCTTGGTCGAACTGACCGGTGGAACCGCCTCGCCAAAGACCTCGCGCAAGGCTTTCAACTCCGTAATGTCCCCTGCGGGCGTGCTGGTCCCATGGGCATTCACATAGTCGACCCGCCCCGCGAACTCCTTCAAGGCCATCCGCATGCACCGCACCGCTCCCTCTCCACTGGGAGCCACCATGTCCGCTCCGTCACTGTTTGCCCCATAACCGGCCACTTCGGCGTAAATCCGCGCCCCACGCGCCATGGCGTGCTCATATGATTCAAGCACCAGCATGGCCCCGCCACCGGCCGCCACAAATCCATCGCGGTCAGCGTCAAATGGCCGACTGGCCCGCGTCGGCGTCTCGTTGTAGCGGCTGGAAAGCGCCCCCATGGCATCGAAAAAGAGGGTCAACTCGACGCCTTCCTCCTCGCCGCCACCGGCAAACATGATGTCTTGATTACCCCACGCGATCTGCTCGGCCGCCGCCCCGATGCTATGCGCGCTGGTCGCGCAGGCCGAGGTGATGCTGTAGTTGAGGCCTTTGATCGAAAAAGCGGTACACAGATTGGCGCTCACCGTGCTCGACATGATCCGGGGCACCCGGAAGGCCCCGACACGACGAATCCCACGCTCCTGAAGGACCTGCATCCCCTCCACCTGGTTGACCGGCGAGCCGCCCCCGGATCCAGCAATCAATCCGGTTCGCGGATGGGAGACCTGCTCGGCACTAAGCCCGCTGTCCTCAATAGCCTGGACCATCGACACATACGCGAACAGCGCCGCATCCCCCATGAAACGGGACAGCTTGCGGTCCACCTGCGCAAGCAATTCCTCACGATTCGCAATCGACCCCGAAATCTGGCTCTTCAACCCAAGGGCCTGGTAGCGGCTGTTGGCAGAGATTCCCGACCGCATCTCCTGCAGGGAATCTCCCACCTCCGCCAGACTGGTTCCTATACAGGAGATCACTCCCATTCCCGTGACAACTACTCGTCGCTTGTCCATAATTCTGCTTCTCAGAATCCGTCCACGGCCTCCTCTGAAAACAATCCCACCCTGAGCCCAATGGCACTGTAGATAGGCTTGCCGTCCACCCGCACTTCGCCATCCGCAATCGCCAGCTTCAATCGGGCCGTCATCAGGCGCTTGATCGATAGGCGGTACTGCACGAGCTTGTTTTCAGGGAGGATCTGTCCGGTAAACTTGACCTCCCCGACCCCAAGGGCACGGCCTTTTCCAAGATGACCACTCCATGTGATAAAAAATCCCACCAATTGCCAAAGGGCATCTAACCCAAGGCACCCCGGCATTACCGGGTCGCCTTCAAAGTGGCAGCCAAAAAACCAGAGATCGGGGCGAACATCCAGCTCGGCGATGATTTCTCCCTTCCCATACGCCCCTCCTTCACTGGAAATATGGATGATCCTGTCCGCCATCAGCATCTGGGGCAACGGCAACCGGGCATGCCCGGACTCAAAAAGCTGCCCATTGGCGCATTTGATCAAATCCTCGTAGGAATAACTGGAAAGCCGTTCAATCGTCGACATCATTACCTCAAAGCAAAGGCTTAAAACCGGATCCCAATCCCGGCATGGACGTAAACTTGGGAACTGAAGTCGACATTCGCGCGCCGCTCTTCGTTCTCTTGAGTATAAGTACTGCCACTCTGCAACTGCATCCCACTAAACAGGTTCACCCGATCCGTGAATTGATAAGAGGCACTGGCATCGAGATAGCCACCAACCTGCCACTCCTCGGACTGGGTCGTCGTCAGCCCACGGCTGGGGTTTGCCCCGCCCGCCGGATTTTGCAGCATCTCATAGGCTGATAACTGCCCGGCATAATACAGGGCGCTGACCCCCGCCCCGAGTTGCAGCGCCACCTTGTTAAAAAGGTTTGTCGTGTAGGTCGGCCCAGCCCGGAAATTGTACAGACTGGACCGCAGATCCGCCTGCGACTCCACCACCGCCCCGTCCAAAAGAAGCTCATCGCTCTGTTCGCTGGCCGCCCACTCCAATAAATCTCCGATGGCCACATCCTCCCGCACCACCTCGCCCTGATAGCCCTCCTGGGTCTCGTTGCCATCGGCATCGACCAACGGATCCGGCAAATCGGGAACGACCGCGCCGTCCGCCATGCGGTGGCGGAACTCCTGCACATACAAATCGGCGTCAATGCTGTCTCGGAATCGGGAATCAAATCCTGTGAAGGCAAATCCCACTTGCAGCCCGAGGTTTCGCTTGGAATTGAGAAATTTCGTGTAATTCAGCTCCCATCCCAAGGACCCACTGCTCCGCCCACTGAACGATTCCAAGGGGTCATTCTGCGAGGCATA
>JBEAQI010000357.1:0-6387 GCA_041163965.1 Verrucomicrobiota bacterium
CATAACTTCGCTCACAGAAGGATATTGGTGATGAAATAATCAAACCCGAGAATGAAAATGATGCAGACCACCACCGAGCGGGTCACCGCGGCCCCGATTTCACGGGGGCCACCGCTGGTCCGTAATCCGATGTGACTGGCAATCAAAAGAATCCCAATCCCGAACAACTGGGCCTTGATCAGCCCGTCGGACACGTCGTCCAAGGTCATGATATCTTTCAAGGAACCGTAATAGGCCTGCGGGGTCAGTCCGATCCACGGCACGAATTGGCTCACCAGCTGTCCTCCCATCCAACCGGTCACCACCGAGGCCATCAGCAAAATCGGCATCACCAGACAAATCGCCGCCAACCGGGGCATCACCAGAAAACGCTCCGGGGGAATATTCATCGTCCGCAGGGCATCGACCTCCTGATACACTTTCATTGAGGCCAGCTCCGCGGTCACCGCCGATCCCACCCGCCCGGTCACCATCACCGCGGTCATCACCGGTGACAATTCGCGCACCATGGAGATTCCCACCACCGTGCCGATGTACTGCTTGGCCCCGAAATCGAGGAGACTGTAGCCGATCTGCAAGGCCAGCACCGCCCCAATGAACACCGAGAGAATGCTCACCAGCGGCACCGTCGCATACCCCATGAAGAAACATTGCTCCATCAAGGCCTTCCAATGCCGTGGCAAGGCCGGCACAAACCGCAGCGTCCGCCACGCCAGCTGCACGCCCGACCCAATCCATTCCAATAATTCCAAGATGGCCTTCATTCGGTTTCTTCCAAAATCAATTCTCTACTCATATGGGAGTTTGCTCAATCCGCAACTGTCTCCTCTTCGTTCCAAAACAGGGTCCATCGGCGCCCGGTCGCGGGCCCTTCCCGTCCAATCAGGCCCTTCAAGATGGCCCAGCCCTTCCCGGATTCCCAGCGGAACAGAGGCCCCACCTGAAAGCCTCCCCCCTCAGGCCCGGATTCCCAGACACACAGATCCCACAGAAGCGAGCCGCGTCGTCGACCCTCCCGTTCCTCATACGTGTACAGGGCAAACAACGGGGACCACGTGTCCTTGACCACCGGATTGGAAGGGAAAAAGACGGTCAGGGGATCCAATACCTGCAACTGGCGCCGCCCTGCCCCGTCCGCCCAATAACCCCAAAGGGGCCAAAGGGTGTTCAACCGGGCTTCCCCGCTGACAAGGCTCTGGCGCTCGTCGCGATAAAGAAAATACAGCAGGGTCTGCCGCTCGCGCAGTCGGCCCGCCTCTTCAAAGCGCTCCTCTTTCCACAAGGGCCACGCCCACCAGATCTCCTCTTTGCCGGGACTTTGCTCACGCGCATAAAAGGGCAGCCACCGCTGCACCTCCTTCTCTTCCCCGGTCCCACTCACCCAAAACGGCCACAGCCAACGGCGCTCAAAATAATCAGGCCGGGGAGCGCTCTCCGCCGTGTACCCGAAAAACGGCCAGCCCCAGGTCTCGCTGCGCAACCCCTCCGCGGTCTCACGGGTGTAAAGGGGCCAGATCCCAAAACGCTCGTACGGCACGGCCTCATCAAGGTCATCCACATAGTGGTAATAAAATGGCCACATCGCCCACTCGCGCCGGTAGTCACCGGTCCTCTCAAACCGGCCCCACAACGGCCACACGCCCCAACCGGTCGACTCGGGCCCGCTCAAAACACTCACGAAGGGATACAGGTAATGGTCACGGCGCTCTCCGTCGCGCAGCGTCCGCACGTACCCAGGCCATGCCACAAAATCAATCCGCTCGCGCCCAAAGCGGTTGTGCAACGTGCCGCCCAGCGGCCATAACGCCAAGGTCAGCTTTTCCTCCCCGGACCGACTGAAGAAAATCGGAAACACCTCCAAGGACTTCCCTTCCGCTCGCTCGCTCCATCGCACCAGATTCAACAGGTGCCCGCGCTGGAAATCGTCTCCGGAATAAAGATTCAGCAAAGGATAAAGGAAGTGCGTTTGGGTCCGCCCCCCGACCTCATCGACATACTGCGTCCAAAAGGGTCGCAACGTTATCAACCGCCCGCCAGACCGCTCCTCCATCTCAAAAAATGGCCCCGCGCCGCGAACCTGCTCGCCCTCAAAAAACGGCTCGCCCTCATTGCGCACCACAATCGGCCACGAATTTCCGTCCTCCGATACCGCCAACGAGGCTGGAATCATCATCCCAACCGCCAAGATCCACCCCCACCGTTGCACGCCGTTCGCCATTTACAAAGTCCTCTACTCTTTCACAGGAAACGATCCGGGAAAACCTCAATTTTTCAAATTCTCCTGAAAATCAAGCAGAACGGAAAAATCTGAGGTCTTGCCCAAGGGAGGACATCTATTCAAACCTGCTCCATGCGAATCACCGGCGGCAGGGCACGGGGCATTCCCCTCCAAACGGGTCGGGCCAAAGGGGTGCGCCCGGCCACCGACAAAATGCGGGAACGGGTCTTTTCCTCCCTCGGCGACCTCGTCCCGGGCGCCTCTGTCCTCGACCTCTTCGCCGGCACCGGTGCCTATGGCCTCGAGGCGCTCTCCCGCGGTGCCCGCGAGGTCCTTTTTGTCGAACAACAGGCCGACGCCATTGCCGCCATCCGCCTCAATACCGCTGCCGTCCTCCGCAGCCTCGGCCACCCCGCCGACCAGACCGCCTCCTTCGCCCGCCGCGATGCCCTCCGCTTCACCTCGGAACAACGCTTTGACCTCATTTTCGCCGATCCCCCCTACCCGCTCCTCCGCGAGCAACTCGGGCCCATCCTCACCCTTGCCGCCGGCCTCCTCTCCGTCTCCCCTCCCGGCCGCCTCATCCTCGAAAAACCAGGCGACCTCGTCCTCCCCACCTCCCCCCTCACCTCCCTCCGGGAACTGGGCAAATCAGGCCCCAACGACCCCTCCGCCGCCATCCTCGCCCTGCCCTGATCCGGAGGTGACATGATCGGCATGGCTATCGGATCTGGTAGGCTATTTTGAGGAGGAAGAAAGGGCCCGAGACCCAAACCCCATCGCAATGACACGACCCGATATGTAAACTATTTGGTCAGCGGAGGAATTACCAGCAAAGGGTGCTGGGGTTCGTATTTGAAACAGTGGCTGCGCGGACTTGACCGTGTTCGGAAACGTTCGCCTTGGGTAAACTTATGGTGACGTTGGGGCGGCAGGGGTTGCTAAAACAATCGCCTTCGGAGAGATCCACCGATCAAGTGAATCGGTACCGAGGGTTACGGTGCGTCACCTCCAACGACTTGTTGTAGCTAGTCGATAATTACAGATACCTTGGCAATGACCTCCCTGAGAACATCCTCTTCAACCTTCTCAACAAAGCTGACCTTTCGCGCGTTCCAATCCAAACTCTTAACCTGGTCAGATAGAATTGCTCCAGATATCTTCTTCCCTCCAAGCAGAGCCTCAAAAGGATATCCCTTAGTCTTGGATGTTATCGGACAAAATATCGCTAATCCCGTCTTTTCATTGTAGGGCTTTTTGGAAAGGACCAAGGCAGGTCGATGCCCCGCCTGCTCATGGCCAGCCTGAGGGCTAAACTCCAACCAAACAATGTCTCCTGCGCTGGGAACATACCGCTTCACCAGACTTCTTTTCCTCGTGCTGATCCCGTCTGCATTTCTTCGTGCAGATTCTTTCCGGTAATTGCGTCAAGCAACTCATCGAGGCTGTAAGCCTTCTCAGATACGGGACGTAACTTCAGCTCTCCCTGGTCTTCGATAATTTCTACAGATGAGCCTTCGTCCAAGTGATGACTCAACGCCAGTTTCCGGGGGATTCTCAGGGCCAAGCTGTTTCCCCAACGTGCTACCTTTGTTCTCATACCTTTCAATGGATATACTTTGTATATCATTTCAAGCGGAATGTCTTCTTCCCACCGTAAAAATTTGGCACGGCGTTGGCCGTTGCCGCGGTTGCTGCAGGCTGCCCATTCCAAACGAGGTCGACCCAATCTCCCTCTGATCCTGGTTGCGAAAGGGCTCAGGGCCGTACAGGGGCCGAAATGCTGTCATTGTCCTCCATCAAAACAGCCGGCCACTCCTCGACGCCTCCTCCCTCGGCGCTCTTTTTAAACGTCTGTAGGATTGCCGCCGCGCCTGAAAAGACCGCCTGAAGGACGGTCTTTATCCCGAAAGGAAACCGCCTGCCAATTGCCGATTTAGGATCGCCGATTCTGATCCGCTACCTCGCCCTCTTCAACCCCACCCGCCGCCGGCCTCGAAGAGGCCAAACCCTATAGCCCAGTCCAAGCACCGAAGCACGATAGTGCGAAGGTGCGCAGGGCTGGGTAACGCGTTAATATTAAAATAGAGCCCTGTAAGGGCGGCACAAGAATTGCCGATTTAGACTAGGCGACATCACCGTCGCCCCCTTCGCGGGGGCGCGGATTGAAAGACGCCCCCGCCGCCCCTCAATCCGCCGCCTGCCACCGGGGCCGCTCCTCCAGCCAACCGCAGCGCTCGTACAGCAGGCCAAGGCCGACGGTGACCGCTGTTTCGCAGCGCATGACCCGCCCGCCCAGCAGGGAAACCCGCTGAAAGCCAGCCGCATCGAGGGCCGTCCGCTCCGGTTCGGTCCACCCGCGCTCGGACCCGATTGCCAAGGCCGCTGAGGGAGGACGACTGGCTGCCAGGGCCGTCCACCCCGATTCGGCGTAAACATCCAAGGCCACCTTCAAGGCATCGGGCTCACTTGATTTGAGCGCCTCAATTGCCTCCTCCAGTCGGGAAAACACCTCTACGCGCGGTACATGGGTGTCGAAGGCCTGCTCCAATCCCTCCAATAATGCCCGGCGCCACTCACCTTCGCGCCAGAGGGCCGAGCGGGCATAGGCGGGATCCGACCGACCTCCCGCAAAAACAAGCACCTGCCGCACCCCAAGGGTCGGGAGGGTTTGCAAAATCCGGCGTGCCACCGCGGGCCGACACATCCCCAACAGCAGTGTCACCGGCGGGGGAGGTGGCGGCCGCTCGCCCCATTCCACTTCGACCTCCAGCGCCTCAGCGGTCACCGCCAGCACCGTCGCCTTCCCGAGCGGGCCATCCGGCACACCGACCATAAAGGTGTCACCGGAACGGGCCCTTAAGACCCCGCGGGCATGATCAAACCGAGGGTCCCCAACGGGAAACCGCTGACGATCGACAATCTCCTCCAACAAAATCAGATTCATAGGGCCACGCCGGGCACAAGCCCTCAGGCGTCAATGACCACATCGCCCACCGGCTGGCTGCAGCAAAGAAGAATATTCCCCTCGTCGGGCACCCCGTTGTGCCCCTCCGGATAATTCACCTCCCCTGAAACAAGAGGCTGCTGGCACATCGTGCAGTTCCCACGACGGCACCCGAACTTCAGATCAATCCCTTTTCCCTCCCCGAATTCGAGAAGATTCGCGTCCTCTGCTGTCCACGTCCCTGTTATGCCACTCTTCTGAAATGTCACTTCGCTCATCCTAAGTCCTTTCGCTTGATTGTTAGTATTATTCCGCAACTCAAACAGGTGGCATCAATCGCAATCGGTATCGGACGTCATGCAAGCCGCCTGAAATACGGCCCGAAACCCGATACCAATCCCGATGGCGGTCCTGATGAATACCATATCCGTGTAAACTAAATCGATTGCTGAGTACTGGAAACCACTTCCAGTCTTGGCAAAAGCCGGGCTTTTGCAACCATCCGACGTGTTCTTATCTTCCCACCTGATTTTCACTATACCATGAAATATTCCGTCCTGTTTGTCTGTATGGGAAACATTTGCCGGTCCCCCGCCGCTGAAGGCCTCTTTCGTGCCCGCGTCCTGGAAGCCGACCTCCAGGACCGCATCGAATGCGATTCCGCCGGCACAATCGGATTCCATACCGGCGATCTCCCCGATGCCCGCATGCGCAAGGCCGCCAAGGCCCGCGGGTACACCCTGGAGAGCCGCGCCAGAAGCGTTTCCACAAAGGATCTACACCGCTTTGACGAACTCATCGCCATGGATGAGCAAAACCTCCGCGATCTGCAAGCGCTCCAAGCCAAATCAGACGGCACCGCCAAACTGTCCCTGATTCGCGATTACTGCCGCACCCATGGCAAAGGGGACGTCCCCGATCCCTACTACGGGGGAACTCAGGGATTTGAAATGGTCCTCGACCTCCTTGAGGACGCCTGCTCCGGCCTCCTCGAGGCCATCCGCTCCCGCCTCGCTTAGCCTCGGCGCAATAGTGGGCGCCCACTCGTCGCCCTGGAAGAATCACTCAGGCAGATTGCCCGCGGATCAGTTCTCCCACCAGCTGGGGTCGCGAATGACAAACTGCAACTGGCCACGCCAGTCCCCGAGATCCGCAAAAAACCGCACTGTCTGCCCGGCCTGAAGCCGGCCAAGGCGATCGCGCAACTCGCGCACCGGGGAAT
>JBEAQI010000358.1:0-4152 GCA_041163965.1 Verrucomicrobiota bacterium
AATCGGTCCGCTTTCCCAACCTTGACCCAACCTGGCGGGTCCGCCTCAACGGCATCATCGAACAGGAGCCGGCCTACCGCTGGAGCGGCGGCCCGGCCCCCTACTTTGAGCAGTTTCTCGCCCGCGCCAACGCCCTCCGGCCAGACACCCCGCACGTCCTTCCTGCCCTCTTGCCAGCCGCTCATCGCACCCACCTGCGCGGATTTCTCGAGCAGAGCCCCAACCAACTTGTACAACGGATTCTCGCCACCGCTGAACTCTCGGGCTGGCAACGCTTCTACCCTGTCCATTCCACCGCCGGACAACCGCTCGAGGCCACGCTCCTCTGCGTGGCCCTCCTTGAACAGGCCTCCGCCTTTCCTGATAAGCTGCGGGATGACCTGCTCCGCGCCCTTGCCGCCGCCGAAGCTCCGGCTCCCTCCATCGCCCCGCTCGAAAGTTTCTACCTGAGTATCCTGACCCTTGCCACGCGCGCCAACTGGTTGCAGCTACGGGATATAATCGAGACCACTGCCTCGGAACAGGAACTGCTCCAATTTGCCCAGATTCTCCAGGAGGAACCGGCCAATATCATCCTCCTTTCGGCGCTGCTTGAACTGTTCCCGGACTCTGCCGCCCTCGCCGCCTACCTGCGCAAGCACGGGGAGCCGGGATGGAAATCCGTGCTCACTACCCTGCCCCTTGGCCGTGGGGCCACCGAGGCCCTCGTCCGCACCGATCGCCCCGTCTACCTCCCGCCGGCCCTCTGGACCGCCCTTCCCACCTTCCTCAAAGATGGTCAACCGGCCTTCAAACACTTCGCGGAAAGCGTCCCGACCCTGGCCATCAGCCTACGCGCCCTCGCCTTTTTCCTCTGTGGCTTTGGTCTCGTTCATCTGCTGCGCTGCCTCATCGTCGCGCCACCCAAGGGACCAGCGGTCGACCGGCGCCGGCGCCTCCTCCTCAATCTGGACACCTCCATCGGCGGCGTTCTGGTCATGCTGCTGCTCTGGATGGTCATCGAGCCGGGCCTCCTCAATTTCAGGCCGAATGAGGAAGGGGTTCTGCAAATCCGCCTTGCCCAGATCGTCCCCGATCTTCCCACTGAAGTGTCACCTCCCATACCGGAAACCATGATCGATCAAGTCACCCTCCTCATTCTCCTGCTCTTCCTCCTCATCCAGCTCCTCGTCTTTGTCTTCGGATTGCTCAAAATCAGCGAGGTCCGGCGCCGCGACGTCTCTCCGGAAGTCAAACTGCGCCTTCTCGACAATGAGGAAAACCTCTTTGACCTCGGGCTCTATGTAGGGCTCGGCGGGACCGTCTCCTCGCTTATTCTGGTCGTCCTCAACATCGTCGATGCCAGCCTCATGGCCGCCTACGCCTCGACCCTTTTCGGGATCATCTTCGTGGCCCTCCTCAAAGTGGCCTTCCTTCGGCCCTACCGGCGCTCGCTTATTCTCTCCAACGCCTGAGCCCCCACCCCGCGGTGAACAAAACGCTCCTCATCATTATCTGCGATTTTTTGCTCATCAGCATCCTCGCGCTGGTGGAGTTCAAACCGCAGGTGGAAGTGAAAGAGCCGGACGCCGCCGCACTCCGGGAAAATGCCTCCGAGGAAATGCTGGAACTGCTCCAGCTGAGCCTTGAACAGGAAAACGCGGAGCGGAAGGCCGTCGAAGAAGCGCTCAACCAGACCCAAAGCACGCTCTCGGAAACCACCGATGCCTTGGCGTCCACGGCCTCCGCCCTCGAGGAAAAGTCGGCCACCCTCGCGGAAACCAACCGCCAACTTGCGGAACGGGAACAGTCCCTGCTCGCCGTCGAGGCCGATAAAACCGCCATTGCCAGTGAATTGGTCCAAACGCGCTCCTCCTTGGAACAACTGGTCGATGAAAAAGGGGAGCTGGCCGACACGCTCCGCCAGCGGGAAGCGCAGGCCCGCCAACTACAGGATGAACTGGCCCGACAACAGGAAGAGACCGCCCGCCGGGAAGCCGCTCTGAAGGAGGCGGAACAATCGCTCCAATCGCTCGAGCTGACACAGCAGCAGCTCTCCACTCAACTGCAAATCCGCGAAACGGAATCCGCCATCCTGCAGCAAAACCTCGTCGCTGCCCAGGCGGAGGTGGAACGGGCTCGCTTCGAAGCGGAACGGGCCCAGCAACGTACCGAGAGCCTCGCCGCCGGCGTCAGCCAGCTCGCCGCTTCCTCATCGGAGCTGCGCGAGGAAATCCAGCGCGCCCAGCCGGTCTCCATGAACGCGCTCTTTCAGCAGTTTCAGGCAAACGGGATCCAATTGCGCTTCCTGTGGCGGGAACGAGGCCCGCTCGGCCTGACCCGCCGGGAAGCGCAGCGGCAAAGTCTGCTCATTGAGACCACTGACGGCCTTCTCGCCATTTTTGCCACCGATGACACCCCGCTCACCATGACCGGGGCTCGCGATGTCCAGCTTGTCCTCGAAATTGGTGACAAGGCCTATGGCATCAACGATTTGAAGGCCCTCGCCTCCGATGCCACTATCGCCGCCTTCGCCGTTCCGCGCTCCCTCGCCTCCAGCACCGGCCTCAAACCCTTCACCATCGCAGACGACCCCTTCCGCTTCGCTGAGGCCATTCTCATCAGTGGCACCCGTCCCGTCTATGGCCAGCTTCCGGTCCGCATCCCTCCGGGCGAAGCGGGCCTCATCGAAACGGAAAACCGCCTCTTCAACCGGCTCTTCGGGGAATTTTCCCCCGCCCAAGGCGACTATGTCTTTTCCCTCACTGGGGAGCTGATCGGAGTCATGGTCGGCCCCGACCGGGCCCGCATACTTCATCAACAGGATTTTGTCCCCGCTCAATCGCTTCAACCACCCGCCTCCAAATGAACCAAACCCTTCGCGTCATCCGCCTCTTCTTCCTCCTCCTCTGCCTCCTCGGTGGATGGCTCGTCACCTACACCGTTCCGGAATGGGATGAGTACCGCTGGCTCGGGGTCTTCATGGGTTGCGGCATTGGCCTCCTCGTTATCCTCGTCGATATCCTTCTGAAAGGATTTTCGCTTCGTGGCCTCTCCGCCCTCACCTTCGGCCTCTTTGTCGGCTGGTGCGTCGCCTACCTCATCGGCTCCTCGCCACTTTTTGATATCCCCTTCGATGCCAGCGATCCGCTCAGCTTTGTTCTCACCCAGAATATCTACCTCGTCCGACTCGTCCTCTACATTGTCATGATGTACCTCGGGGCCGTCATCGCGCTCCGGGGGAAGGATGAGTTCAATCTGGTCATTCCCTACATCCGCTTTGTCCCCCATGGCGTCGATGTCCCGCTCGCCGTCGTCGATACCAGCGCCCTCATCGATGGCCGCATCGTCGGCATCTGCCACTCCAAATTCATGGGCCACGGCCTCGTTATCCCGCAGTTTGTCATCGATGAACTGCAGCAGATCGGCGACTCGCGCGACCCGGACCGCCAAGCCCGCGGCCGCAAAGGCCTCGCTGTCCTCAACCAGTTGCGGGAAATGCCCCACCTCGACCTCCGCATCCACGAAAGCTCCATCGATAGCCGCCAGAGCGTCGACGCCAAGCTCCTCTACGTCGCCCAGTCCCTCAAAGCCAAACTCCTCACCACCGACTTTAACCTCGCCCAGATCGCCGAGTTCCACCGCGTCGACTGGCTCAACCTCAACGCCCTCGCCAAGGCCATGACCCCCGACCCCATGGCCGGTGACCGCCTCGCCATCCGCCTCTCCAAACCGGGCAAGGACCCCGGTCAGGCCGTCGGCTACCTCCCCGATGGCTCCATGGTTGTCGTCGCCGACGCCCGCGACCGCATCGGCCAAACCATCGACGTCACCATCGACTCCATCCTCCCCTCCGCCGGCGGTAAACTCGTATTTGCTTCCATCAGCCCCAGCCCCACCCCGCCACAACTGCCCCCCGACAAGGTTTAAAAAGGTGTAAAAGCCTGAGGAGGCCGTCCTTTTCATTGACAATCAAGGACTTGGACGAAAAAGCTCCCCTTCCCTCATTTCGAGGTGAATATCATTATCATTACCAAAAATCGGAGTCTACTATGAACAAAACATCCAAAAAAGGATTCACCCTCGTTGAAATCATGATCGTGGTCGTGATCATCGGCCTCCTCGCCGCCATGGCCATCCCCGCCTTCCAAAAGGTGCGGGAAACCTCTCAGG
>JBEAQI010000359.1:0-2818 GCA_041163965.1 Verrucomicrobiota bacterium
GGACGATCAGGACGAAACGCAGTCGGCCGCCATGCGGCTCCAAGAGGAACGCTGCCTCAACGCCCTCCGCTCGCAGCAACGCTGTCTCCGGGCATCATGGAAAGGCGACCTCACCGCCTGATTCTGAAGGGCGTCCTTGCCTTTCCGCGGTCATCGTCTTTTGTTGAGGCATGATCATTCGGAAAGTGCGTAATGCCTTTGTCTCGGGGCTGCTGTTGATCGCCCCAGTCGGCGTCACCATTATTGTCATTAATTTTCTCATACAGAAAATCGGCATTCCCACCCGCCAGCTGATTTTTTTCTTCATTCCGAAAAACCAGACCGGCCAGATCTGGCTGGAGTACGGGCTCTACTTTCTCGCCATGCTCGGGGTGGCACTCTTCATCACCATGATGGGATGGCTCTCCAAGCTGCTCATCGGTCGGGCCCTCGTGAACCTCTTTGAACGGATGGTGGACAACGTGCCCTTCATCCGCAACGTCTACAACACCGTCAAGCAGATTCGGGACACCTTCGTGCAGCAGGAAAAGGCGGTCTTTCAGCAATCTGTCATCATAGAGTACCCGCGCAAAGGGATATGGGTCCTGGGCTTCCTCACCGGGGTCGGCAAAGGGGAAATCCAGCATCGCACCTCCGCGGAATTGTTGAATGTGTTCGTGCCCACTACCCCCAATCCAACCAGCGGCTTTTTGCTCATGGTTCCCAAAAACGAGGTGCACTTCCTCGATATGGCCATCGGGGATGCCATGAAACTGATCATTTCCGGCGGGGCTGTCGTGCCGCCTTGGACAAAATCAACCGCCCCGGAGATCTCCGAACCGCCTCAAGCGCCCTCCACCGACTCGATCCCAAACCGTGTTTCTTAATGGTCAGGCCTGTCTTCTGGACCGCGTGCCCGCAGGGGAAAATTCCACCCGCCTGAGCTTTTTTTTTCGCGAACAGGGATTGCAACAGGCACTGCTCCGCGAACGGCGCAAACCGGGCCCATGCGGACCAGACCTCTTTCAGATAGGGGATGTCACCCTTCGCAAAAAGAGCCCCGAAGCTATCGGATTTGTCGTGGAATTTTCCCTTTCCGAAGACTTTTCCGGGATCGCTCGCTCCTACCAACAACTCACCGCGGCCAGCGTCACCACGCGCTTTTTCCAACGCAACCTCCTCCATCTGGAATCCTACGAGACGGCATGGGAACTCTTGGTACACGCCCTGAGAGCCTATGCGGCCCGGCCGCTCCCGAGCGCCACTCTCTTTAAACTGGTCTACCGCTTCGCGAGGGACGAGGGCTATCCGGTCACCAGAGGCTGGCTACACGCGCTGTCCACCGCCAGTCGGGTCGAAATCGAGACGCTGTTGCGCGCTCCGCTGGACGAACTCGTCCTCCCGGAGGCTCGGGTCCTGCATTGGCTGGAGCGCCTCAGTCACTACCTGGAACGGGAAACCGCCATTTATCCTCCGGACTGGTCACTGCTCTCGGGCGGCATGGGCCCGCGCTCAGGTCCGTGTCGAGCCGAGTAAGTCCATCCGCAGGTGCTCCGCAAAGAGGGGGAGGGTCTCCAAGGAAGCGGGCAGGCAAGCCATCATTTTGTCGCTGTTTTCGGCGACAAATGGATCGGTCTCCCCGCGGGGCCGCAGAGCGGTTTCCATACCAAGGAGCGCTTGCCATTCCTCCTCCCGAGCGCGCCCATAGGCCTCCAAAACGCTGGAAGGTTTCCTTTCTTCCAAAATGTCGGCCAAGGCTTGTCCAAGCTGATAGCCTTCCTGTATCCCCACATTCATGCTTTGCATCCCGATCGGCGCCGCCAGATGGGCCGCGTCGCCCGCCAACCAGACCCGCCCGCTCCCAAACTTCCCCACCAGACGCCGCTCAAAGCGAACCACCATGCGCCACCGGAAGGGTCCCACCTCACCTGTGAACCATGGGGCCCGCTCCTCAAGGAAATGGTCCAGGCTGCCGGCCTCAAGGGCATGATAGCCATGCGCTCCGACCTGCACGAAAAGGCGATCCTTCTCGCGGGATATGGCATCCGCGGAGCTTTCCTCAATCTCGAATCCCCACCGACAAAATCCACCAGGTAGCGGCCAAAGGATGCTGGTCCCCTGTGGCCCGAAGACGACCCGCGCCGTGTTCTCATGGGCAAAATCGGTCTTGAACTCAAAGACCGCAAAACTCTGCGTCGGCGCGACTTTGGGAAATGCAATCCCCATCCGACGCCTCACGAGGGAAAAGTGGCCGTCAGCCCCAATCATGTAGTCGGCATGCCTCGATATCTCCTTGTCGACATGCCATTCCAACCGCGCCATCGCATAGCCACTCATCGACTCGCTGAGACGCTCCAACTCGAGCTTTACGGCGTCTCCCTGATCCTCGAAACGGGACAGGCGGTGACTCCAACGGATCGGAACGCCGCCCGCCTTGAGGGGCTCCAGCAAGGTCCGCTCAAGATGATCCTGCCCCAGGACATGCAGTCCTTCTTCCAGCCCCGGGATCGCATCAAAATCGAGCTCATACCGGGGCTGCTTGGCATCGTAAAAAAGGATTTTTTTAACTTGGAGGCTCTGTCCTCGGACCGCGTCAAGCAGGCCCCATTGGCGCAGTTGGCGGACCGTGGAGGGGTGCAACGCAAGGGCGTAGCTATGGGTCCCGGGGCGGTCATCGCGCTCCAATACCTCTGTAGGGATTCCCCGCTCCTTCAAACTCAACGCCGCGGCCAACCCCACCGGCCCTGCACCCACGATGATAACCTGCCCCTGTCCGCTAGCATTCGCCTTCATGCCTTGATCATAAACCTGCGGCCTCGATGGTCAAACGAATTCAAGG
>JBEAQI010000360.1:0-6845 GCA_041163965.1 Verrucomicrobiota bacterium
AAGGGGAAATCGGTTCACCTGAAGATAACGTTGCACGCCCTCACTCATCCGCGCCAAGTCAGGTTGAATCGGGCTGCCGTCACCTCCAGAACATCAAAAATCGTCCTAAAACTGGTGATTAACAACGTCCGCGTCTGGGGATCCAATTCGGAAGGATGAATCACCGCTCCATCCGTTCCCGTTCGCAAACCCTGTGAAATACGGGCAAATTGGGCCACCATAAAGGCTTCCGCAGCTTCGACAAACAGGGTTCCCTGCGCCGTTTCCAGCCCAAGCCGCTCCGCCATCGCGCGCAACCGCTTGTATGTCCCCGTCGGCCGGCGCTGCCCGCTTTCAAGGGACAGCACCCGCGCGACATCCACCAGCGGTAACAAGGCATGGGACTTGATCGCCAGCTCGTCAGTGCGAATCCCCGACCGGTCGACCACGTGACCACGGAATATGGTTCGAGGCGGCTGGTTCATCAAGGAATCGTTCGCCATATGGCGAATGAAATCGGGATGGGCCCGCAAAGACTCGTCAATATGCTCACTCAGCGACTCTGCCAGAAAACACCCGTCCTCACTCAAAGGCTGAAAATCAAATGCATCCCGCGCGCTGTAAACATGCTCGGCCACGGGACGCGCAATCATGTCTGTAAACCGCTGCTTCATTGCACTCAACGGCAGGCACCAATCGGGATTTTGAGCAAGAACCTGCTGAGGACTCTCCAAAAACCCGCAGCGCCGCAACAAGGCCGCCGCTCGACTGGCCAATTCCCTGAAATACGCCTCTACTTGACCCGCCTGGTCTGGCTGCACATCCTGGAAAACCAGGGCATGATATACCGCTGAACGGATCAGCAATTCATCACGTCCACCGCTCCCCATCATGAGCCAGGAAAAGGCGCACGGCGGCTCCCCGTGCCCGTCTCGAACCAGACTGGCAACCGCCAAATCCACGACCCGCGAGCAGAGTTTACGGTTCAGCACGCCCACCATTTCCATCAGCCAGACCAACGAGCCCCGGTTGTGGATGAACTCGAGAATCAGACCCTCCAACCGGTCGCGCAAATTTCGCAAGGCACCGATATCCGGAGCTGAATTAATGGCCTCCCCGATGATCGTCGGAAAGCCCGCGTACCGACACAACAAATCCCGCTCCGACACCAACCCGACCGCCCTTGAATGAACCGAGCCATCCTCCGTTATCACCGCAAAGTGTTTGCCGGATCGCGCCAACTTCAACAGAAGATCGCCTGTCGATTCGCGGGGCCCGGCCGTCACAATATCAGTGAAGAGGATGTCCTCCACGGGTTGCCCGCACCGAACATCTCCCTCCGCCACGCGGTCCCTCAAATCGGCATCGGTGAGTTTTCCTATCGGCCGTCCCATCTCGTCCACCACCACCACACAGTGCACGCGCTTGTTTTGCAAAATCCTCGCCGCTTCCCCGACAAGGGTTGCCCGCTCCACTGCGACAAATATCTCCCGTGCACTGGATTGGGGCTCTTCCACCTCCCATAGACCACCCGCGCTGAGGGACCGCCCGCCCTGCTCCATCGGATTGCGCTCCTCCTCCGTATCCTGCCCCCAACTGTAGGCGGGATTCAAACTGAAGTACGCCGCCAAATATCGCCGAGCACGACTGCACGGCTCCACCATTCGCAAAAATTCGTCTCGCGGCAATCCATACAGAATCGTTTCCGTTTCCGTTCTTCCAGTATGCAAATAAGGCTCCTCGGACCGAATTCCCTGCAAGCCCAGCAAATCTCCCGGGCCACGCAGATCAATCAGCCGCTCTGTCCCATCCCCCTCCTCCACAATCCTTACACTGCCTTTCTGAATCACGTAGAGCCAGCGGGTGCGCGGCTGGCCCTGCGCAAAAACAATCTCCCCATCCTCGTGAAACGTGACTTTGCTGAGACTGGCCAACTCCCGCAAGGCCTCCTGCTCAAGGTACTGAAACGGGGGATAATCTTTCAGAAAATCGGCAATCCGAACCGAAATGGAGGACCCCTTCATGGCATTGCGAGATGGATGATCATCGAAAAAAAAGTGGCACACCGGCCGCAAGCCGCAAGCTCATTGAGTCACCCCAGCCAATGCCCCATTCTATCTCCGGTCTTCGCATATAGTTCCAACCCAGCCTCGGTACTGGCGCGTAAATCATCGCTCAAAGCCACTGTGCCCGCGGGAAACAACGTCACCACCGAGGATCCACCAAACTCAAACCAGCCTCGATGGGCGCCTTTTGAAATGGGATCGACGGCCTCCGCATACTGGATTGATCCAACATTGGTGGCCCCGACATCCAGCAGGCACACTCGGACCGCATTCCGGGATTCCACCAACTCGATTCGACGATAGTTCTCCCAGAAATACGCGAGCCGAACTCTCAAAGCTAGAGGACTCACGGAGAAGAGCCGGCCGCTCAACGTCCGCCTCTCAAGACAGCGACCAGCTACCGGATAATGAAAATGATGGTAATCGACCGGACACAAGCGGCTCAAAATCAACGTCCCTCCAGCATAAGCACGGGCTAGGTCGGCATCACCAAGAAGTGCCCGAAGATCCCACTTCTGCCCCTTTACAAAAACCCCCTGCTCCTCGCCAAGGCGCTCCCAGCCAAAATGCCGGCCATCCGCCGGAAACACAACTGTGTCCTCCGCCTCGTCCACTGGTCGAGCCCCCGCCTTGAGCCGCCGACAGAAAAAGTCATTGAACGAGCCGTAGTCCTCCACGGGCCGCTCAAATTCGCTCTCGTCAACGGCGTATTTGGCCACGAAGGGACGTATCCGCCGCACCGATGCCGGCCGCCGCATCCACCAACCGTAAAAGCGTGATATGAAAGCCCGCGCCACAAGTTGGGAAGTGGCCCACCGCCCAAGGGCGGTTCCATAGCACAGGCGCAGGGCCCACTCACCATAAATCAACTCGGTCTGCTCTTTACTCGTGTAGCGGTTATATATGCGGACCGCCTCGGGATGCCATTCCACCCGTTTCATAAAGCAAGTTCTTCCTGCGCCGACCACCCCATGCTCGTCCTCAGCAACCACCTCAAACTGAGGCGATCCCGCAACGGCGTCTCCTCCTCAAGGCGCAGTAGCAGCAAAGCCGCGGCAAGGGCGTCGTAGAGGGCACAATGGGCCCGCCGTCGATCAACGGGACAATGGCGCTCCACCTCCAGTTCCAACCTCGGGCGCAAAGCGAACAGGTCCAACAAATCCATCAAGGCATAACTTTCCAATCCAGCATACAACGAGCGATACAAGCTGAGGGTGTCAATCCAAGGACCCCATTCCTGCAGATGACCGCCCTGACAAACAGGATCCGGTACCTGAGGCGGCAAAGCCCACGTCTGCTTCAGGAAACCCTGCTCGGCAAACCGGTTGTGCGCCGCAAAAACTCCCTCCCGACGGCAAGCGACAAATTCCTCATAAAAGGTCGCAAAAGACGGGGAATCGGCCAATTGAGCCTCGCCCAAGCGATGAACCGCATAGTCGGCCCCGCGGATAGGGCCATTCGGATGGCAGCGTTCGGTACGGGTCCGGGCAATGCCACCGCCCTTCAAGCAGACCAGCCCAAACTCCACCACCCCGCTCCCGGGGCTGCCTTCAAAATCAAGCACATATACCGTTCCGGCCTTCCAATCCATCGTCGCTTGAGCACTGTGAAACCTGCGCTCCCACATGCAAGCCATCTCGAATCGGCACCCACACCAACGGGCGTTATCCACTTGCACCCCCGTTTTGTTTCTTTTTCGTCTCCCTCCATGTCCGACGTTCCATTCAATCCCGCTGACGCCATCGCCCAGTCCCTGAGGGCCGCCGCCACTGAAATCGGTCTGCAATCCGCCGACTTTGATCCAATGGTCCGGACCGCCGATCCGCGCTTCGGCGATTTTCAAGCCAACGGCATTCTTCCGCTTGCCAAAAAACTGGGCCAGCCGCCCCGTCCATTGGCGGAGACACTTCTCGAGGCCGCCCAACGGCTCGGCCTGCTCGATCCCAACCACCTTGAGTGGTCCATCGCTGGCCCGGGTTTCATCAATTTTTCCCTCAAACCGTCCCACCTGCTCGCATGGCTTCAGCATTTCGCGTCAGAGCAAACCTTGCGCGCGGGGGCCGGTGGTCGCCTTGCCGGGCGCATCGCCGTCATCGATTTCAGCTCCCCCAATACGGCCAAGGAAATGCACGTCGGCCACATCCGCTCCACCGTTATCGGTGAGTCCATCGCCCGCCTCCTCGACTTTGCCGGTGCCACCGTCATTCGCGATAATCATATCGGCGATTGGGGAACACAGTTTGGCATGCTGATCTGGGCCATCAAGACAGCGGGCTTCGACCTCGCCAACGTCAATCCAGAGACCGCCGTCTCGCACTTGGAGGACCTTTACAAACAGGGTCACGCCGCCTACAAGGAAAGTGACGCCACCGCCGAGGCGATTCGAGGGGAATTGGTCAAACTGCAAACAGGGGACGTGGAAAATGTGGCCATCTGGAAGGCCATCACTGCCATCAGCTGGCAGGCCTTCGACCTCATCTATCAACAACTTGGGATTCGCTTCGATGAGGTCCTCGGAGAAAGCTTTTACCGGGACAAGCTGGAGGGAGTTTTCTCCGGCCTCGAAAAGGCCCGCTTAAGCGAAGTCAGCGACGGCGCCCTCGTTGTCTTTCATCCAGAACACAAACGCTTTGCAAGCCAGCCTTTCCTCATCCGCAAAAGCGACGGGGCCAGTAATTACGCCACCACCGACCTCGCCACCGTCCTCTATCGGGTCGACCACTTCAAGGCCGACCAGATCCTCTATGTCGTCGATTCGCGGCAGTCGGATCACTTTGAGCAGCTCTTTCTGACCGTGCAAAAATGGTTCGCCCATGAGAACCGGCCCATTCCCCTCCTGCAGCACATTTCTTTTGGCAGCGTCCTCGGCGAAAATGGCAAGCCTATCAAAACCAAGGAGGGTGGCTCCATCAAACTGCGCCGCCTACTCGAAGAAGCAGTCGAACGGGCTGCCGCCATCGTCCAGAACAAAAATCCGGAATTGCCGCGGGAGGAGGCGGAAACAGTGGCCCGCAAAGTGGGCCTCGGAGCCATCCGCTACGCCGATCTATCGCAAAACCGTACCAGCGATTACGTGTTTTCATGGGAGAAAATGCTCAGTTTCGAGGGCAATACCGCTCCTTACCTGCTCTACGCAGTCGCCAGAATCCACAGCATTTTCCGCAAGGCAGATGCGCCCGACAACCCGGATTTTTCTGAGGCCAGCGCCCCGGAAACAGAGGAGGAAATCGCTCTCGCTCGGAAAATAGTGGCCTTCCCCGGGACCTTGGATCTCGTGCTCTCCGACCTGCGCCCACACGTTCTCTGCACCTACCTGTTCGAGTTGGCCGGCGTCTTCAGCACCTTTTATAATACCAACAAAGTGATTGTTGATGATCCAAGGGTCCGCGCACGCCGACTTCTGCTCTGCCACCGCGTCCGCATTCTGCTCGAGACAGGCTTGCACCTTCTGGGCATCGAGACCCTCATCAAAATGTGAACCAGCCCACTCAGCGGCCGCCCGACAAGTCCTCGACGATCCTGTCCACCAAGGCCCCGAAGGAACCGTCCACCCCCACCTGAAGCCCGTTGATGCCAGCCAGCTTGGCCGCTTCCATGTCGACTGCTTGGTCACCGATCATCCAGCATCTGGCCGGATCCAAAGCAAAGCGTTCCACCATCTCTTCAATAAATCGGGGCGAGGGCTTGCGATACACAAGAGGCTCCCCGGGATGCTCCGGCGCCGTGCATTCGGCCGCAAAAACCGGCTCCGCCAACCCAAGCAACCTGCCCACCGCAGCATTACAGGCGAGGGCTGCCTCCAGCGTAAAAAATCCGCGTCCGACCCCGCTTTGGTTCGTGAAGAGAAAGAGCAACAGCCCTTCGCTCACCGCTTTCACCAGCGCTTCCTTGACCCCTTGGGCCAGTTTGACCTGGGTTGGATCGTGGAGATAGGCCACATGCTCGATCAGCGTTCCGTCCCGATCAAGAAAAAGTGCCCCTCGTACGGCATCCGGTTTGACCCTTTCCACATTGAGGCAAATCATGCTTCGAGCAAATGGGCGCGACGACAAATTGCGATGTCATAATCATCGGAGCCGGGGTTTCCGGCCTCCACGCCGCCCGCTTGCTGCACGCTGCCGGCCGTACCTTCCAGCTCCTTGAGGCTCAGCGCGATATTGGCGGGCGCCTACGCACGTCCGTCTGCAATGGCTTTCTTCTCGACCACGGTTTCCAAGTCCTTCAAACGGCCTACCCGGGAGTTTCAAGAGCTGTGAACCTGAAAGCCCTGCACTTGGGATATTTTGTTCCGGGCGCCTGCGTCTGGAACGGCAAACGCCTCCTGCGGATCGCTGATCCGCTCCGGCAGCCAGGGCAACTGCTGGAATCGCTGAGGTCTCCCCTCGGCACCGCCTCCGACAAATTTAAAGTGGCCCTGCTCAAGATGGGCCTGCTCACCTGCCCGCCAACCCGGCTCTACCGCCGCCACGAAACCAGCACCGCCACCTACCTCCGCCAAAAGGGATTTTCCACGGCCTTCATCGAGCAGTTCCTACGGCCCTTCTTTAATGGCATCTTTCTGGAGGAGGAGCTCGCCTCATCCAGCCGCATGTTTGAGTTCGTCTTTTCGATGCTCTCGAAAGGTCACGCCGCTCTGCCCGCCCACGGCATCCGCGCCATCCCGCTTCAGTTGGCTGAACCCCTCCCACCTGACTCCATCCGGACGGAATGCCGCGTCCAGCAGATTCACCCGCGCGAGGTCTGCCTGGCCAATGGTCAATCACTCCGCGCGCGCCACATTCTCCTCGCCACCGACCAAAG